>DNDT01000451.1 GCA_003487525.1 Flavobacteriales bacterium | reverse complement strand
ATAGGTCAGCCTGCCGTTGATGGTACCATATCCGGTTACCACACCGTCGCCCAGAATTACCTTCTTGTCCAGCCCGAATTTATCCGACCTGTGTGTTACAAGGGCTCCAACTTCTTCAAAAGATCCTTCATCCATTAAAAAATGAATGCGCTCCCGGGCAGTAAGTTTACCCTTTTCGTGCTGTGAAGCAATTCGCTTTTCTCCTCCTCCGAGTTTGGATTCCGCAAGTTTTTCCTCAAGTATTTTAAGCTTTGCTTTCATCTTTTTTTATTGATGGCTAAAAATAGGAAATAATGGGCCAATCAGACCGGACTGCCACATCTGTTTTGTCCCTTGGTGAAAAATGTTTTTAAAAGGTTAAATGGTTAAGGGATTAAAGGTTAATTAAATTGACCCTGTGTAATCGGGGAACTAAACGACTCCGTCTTTCTACCCGACTAACCACTCCCCGACTCCCCTATATTGTAAAATCCACTCCAATAGTAAATTCAAACAAGTGATTAGTTACCGTTTTTGCTATTCTCAATCTCAAAATACTCATCTACAAGCAGCTTATCTGATGAGGCAGCCTTCACTGCCATTTCATCGCAGCGTTCGTTTTCGGGATGGCCGGCATGACCCTTGATCCAATTGAATTTCACCTTATGTTGGGGGTAAATTTTCAGGAAGCGTTTCCAGAGATCGCTGTTTTTCTTGCCTTTAAAGTCCTTCTTTACCCAGTCAAAAACCCAGCCCTTTTCAATTGAATCCACCACGTACTTCGAATCGGACCAGACTTCGACAGTGGCATTGGGCCGTTTAACCGCTTCGAGTGCCACAATCACGCTGAGTAATTCCATGCGATTGTTGGTGGTTAATCGATACCCCTGAGAAATTTCTTTCAGGTGACTGCCCGACTTCATCACGATGCCGTACCCTCCCGGTCCGGGATTGCCAAGGGCTGATCCGTCGGTATAAATATGAATCTTCATTGAGAGACCGAAAATAGGAATTATCAGTTGATCAGACTTCCAATATTCGAGGCAAAAAGTTTAATGGCAATGGCAAGCAGAATAACTCCAAATACTTTTTGAAGGATGGCAATGCCGGCCTTTCCAAGAAAATTTTCGAATTTTTTAGTGGCTTTTAAAATGATGTACACCAATATCATGTTAAGGACAATGGCCACGATAATGTTTTGTGTCGCAAACTCAGCGCGTAACGAAAGGATTGATGTCAGGCTGCCGGCACCGGCAATCATGGGGAAGGCAATCGGCACGATGGAGGCTGTCTCCGGTTCTTCATCCTTGTAAAACCGGATTCCGAGAATCATTTCAAGTGCAATAAAAAAGATGATGAAGGCTCCGGCAATGGCAAAGCTGTATACGTCAATTCCGATCAATCCCAAAATGGACTCCCCTATAAAAAGAAACAATACCATAATCACGAGAGACACCACAGATGCTTTTTCGGACTGAATGTGCCCGACCTTTTGTCTAAGCCTGATGATAACAGGAATAGCGCCGACAATATCAATGACGGCAAAAAGGATCATGGTAGCCGTCATTATCTGTTTTATATCGAAATATTTCATTCCCAAATTTTAGGCGGCAAAACTACTGAGAAATAAACACTTAATACAAAAAGTACGTGCAATTTATATTGGCAAAAAAGGAGGTGTCCCACCCGTGCATTTGCGTCACATTATTTCGTATTTTTGTTGATATATCAATCTTTGATATGAAAACAGAAAAATCCACCGAAGAGCAATGCTTCGAACTCCTGGAAAGAACAGTCAGGCGATATAAAAAATTTATCCAGGGCGAATTTTCAAAAAGAGGCATTGAGCTTTCCGGCGAACAATGGTCGGTCATCCAACAGGTTTACGAAAAACCGGGGATTTCACAAACGGAAATAGCCGAATCAATCTACAAGGATCCGGCATCAATTACACGGATGATCGACCTGTTGGAAAAAAAGGAACTCCTTGTCCGCGGCAGTATAAAGGACGATCGAAGGGCATTTTCCATTTCCCTGACGAACGAAGGCCTAAAATACGTTGAAGAGATTCTGCCATTGACCTCCGAAATGCGAAAATTCGGAATGAGGTCTTTATCCGCAACCGAACTGGCGGCATTTATAAAGGTGCTCAATAGAATTTATGACAATCTGGAATAGGGTATTGTCAGTATTTAACTTGATCTATCAATTATTTATATATCATTTATAATTAACTCGCTACAACATGGACTCATTCGAATTAACCTGCGTCTTTCCGGTTTCTGCATCTTATCTGTACAATGCATGGCTGGATAGCGAAACACACAGTTTGTTCACCGGGGGAATGGCAGCCATAGAGCCAAGAATTGACAGTTATTTTACGGCATGGAATGGCTATATCACCGGTAAAATTGTTGAGCTGGATCCTCCAAAGCGCATTTTAATGCACTGGAGAACAACCGATTTTCCGGCTGAAGCAGAAAACTCACTTCTTGAGCTGACGCTGGAAGAAATATCCAGTGGGTGCCAGCTCACCTTGCGCCATACTGAAATCCCCAAGGGCCAGGGCTCGCAATACCTGAAGGGTTGGGATCTTCATTATTTTATTCCGATGAAAGTTTATTTTTCGACGTTGTTAAACTAGTTTTCCACTTCGGTCACCGCTTTTTGACAACTATTGCTCGCCGGCGATTTGGTAAAATCAATTGGGATTTATCCTAAAATTGTATCCTATGAAAAAGGTAACGGGAATAGGTGGGATTTTTTACAAGGTAAAGGATCCCGAACAACACAAGAAATGGTACAGGGAAAACCTGGGGATCGAAAGCGATCAGTACGGCGGAAAATTTGAATGGCGCGATCTTGAGAACCCAAATAAAAAATGCCTGACGGCATGGAGTCCGTTTCCGGATTCCACCGGGTATTTTGACCCTTCAAAGCAGGACTACATGATCAATTACCGGGTACATGATCTGGTCGCACTGCTTGCCGAACTAAAAAAGAACGGGGTACAGCAAGTGGGTGAAATGCAGGAATTTGAATATGGAAAATTCGCCTGGATTCTCGATCAGGATGGCAATAAAATTGAACTCTGGGAACCGGTAGACGAACCTTTGCTGGATGAAAACGACTAAGTTAAATCCAAAGGAGTACATCAGCGGGCTGTCAACATCATTTCAGGCCTGCGCCAATGAAAAGGACCGTCCCTACATGATTTCTTACATGAAGGGCCGGTACGATTACTTTGGTGTAAAATCCACACCGCGAAGGGAAGCCGTGAAAGATTTCATTGCCATTCACGGTCTTTCCTCACCCGAAGACTGGAAGCTTTATTGCAAAGAAGCATGGGAGGCAGAACAGCGGGAACTCCAGTACTTTTCGATGGAATACTGTGCAAAATACAAGAAGCACTGGTCAAAAACGGACATGGTTTTTTTTGAATACCTGATCACCACCAAATCATGGTGGGATACCGTAGATTATTTAGCATCAAACATCGTAGGTGTTTACTTCCAGAAATTCCCGGACGAAATAAAACCTGTGACATACCAGTGGAATCTGTCGGAGAACATGTGGTTGAACAGGACAGCGCTTATTTTCCAGCTAAAGTACAGAGGCGATACGGACTTTG
>DNDT01000254.1 GCA_003487525.1 Flavobacteriales bacterium | reverse complement strand
GATCTTTTTCGACCAACTGATCCGATTTGGAATTGGACAGAAAATATGACTGATACTCATTCAACACATGCTCAGGTGCAGGTTTGTTTCCATTCACGTCTATTCGCTGCTCCGTAAAATATTCCCACCGCTTGAAGGGCTTCCAGCCATCGCCTTTATCCCGCTCGCGATTCACCCAGTACTTCTCAAAAGCTTTCTGTGTTTCGAAGAAATTGGCCTTTGGATCCTGCATCATGTCAATCCAATAAGGAAAAGAAGATGTGTCCGAAATAACCGACTGAGCATAAAATCCAGCAGTAAAAAATACAAATGATAACAGCAATACGATCTTTCTCATAATCAAATTATGGTAAGGTTTTGTCAAAAATACGACCTGAGCTCATAGGAACCTAAAAAGATTTGTACTCAGATTGAAAGGCGCATGTGAAGCATAACAATTGCTCAATTCGGGCATCAATGTTTCACCATAAACTTGTATGAAAATTGGTCTGAGCCTGAAGTCAGCGAAATAATATACAAACCGTTACTCAGCAATGCAGTTGAAATTTCGTTGGAATACGATGAACTTTTCACATGAATTACTTCACTGTAATTAAGTTTACCGGATGCGTCCATGATGCTTAATTCAAGTTGAGACTGACTAAGATCATTGATTCGAACTGTTAATTTATCATTTACGGGATTAGGATACAAGGTAATTCGTCCTTCCAAAAAATTAACCGATTCTATACCGACCTGGACAATAACGCTTGCCGTGGTTTGTGCATTGGATGGTTGGCAATAAGCATTCACCCCGTCAACGGTATATGTTGTTGAAACCGCCGGAGATGCCAGAACAATGGATTTGTTGGGATTGTCCAGGCTGGCAGTCGGAGTCCATGAATAACTGACGGCCCCGGAGGCTCTGAGACTGATACTTTCTCCACCGCTAATAAGTGAATTTGCCGGATTAACACTCATTTTCATGGTGCTGTCAATCGATATAAATCCTGTCTTTTCTACGACATCCTGTTCCGCACTATTCCATATCCGGAGCTTTACATTGTATGTACCAACACTGTTGTAAACTACTGTGGGTGACAATGAGGTCGAACTTGAAGGTGTCCCTCCGGGAAACAACCATTCTATATTTGTGTAAAACCCCTCCGAATTATCCAGAAAGTGAATAGGTTGGCCGGGGCAGGCCTGAAACTCATCAGCATCAAAGTCGGCAATTAATTGAGTGTACAGCGGAGAACTCCACATTCCCCTTCCATAAGTTCCTGCCTTTATCCTGCTTTCGTTAGGGTCCTTATCGTAATAAATTTCCAGCTCAGAGATAAATGCCGAAAAAGGAAGACCGCTTGTAAAAGGCAACCAGTCACTCATTGAAGCCCCCTTGAAATAAACCCCAAGATCAGTCCCGACATACAGGTTTTCATTGGAGTTTGAATCAATGGCAATGCAATTTATGCTAACATTCGGTAAGGTACCACTGATATCAGTCCAAGTCAATCCTTTGTCCGTTGATTTGTAAATGTTATTCGATTGGGCGATGTATACGATGTTTTCATCTTTCGGATGCGCCGCAATGTCCCTGGGCCAGGTTGATGTCGGTAAATTTGATGTTAAAAAAGTATAAGACGGGCCGGCAGAAGTCACATTATCCGACCGCAGCAGCTGGCCGTTTGATACCGATACATAGAGGATATCCGGGTTAGCTGGCGAGTTTTCAAGTACCTTGATTTTTCCTCCGCCGAAAATATTCGAAATTTTTTCAAACACGACGTTACCCGCTTTGTTGTTGTCTGTTCTCCATACATTGGAATAGCCTGCATACATGATACTCGGAACTTCATGATTGATTATGTAAGGTGTCACCCAATCACCGGGCAACTCTGTAATGGTACTTGTAATGCCCTGCATGGATGCCCCGTAATTTAAAGAACGGCGCAGATAACCGTTTTGAGTGGTTGCAAAAAGAACGGTCGTATCCAAAGGATCGACAATGCATTCCATACCGTCCCCTCCCAGAACTTTCTGCCAGATTCCATTGTAAAACGAAGTTCCATTGTCCTGATATCCATTGATTAAAAGATTTTTTGATGTGGCGCTCTGACCAATCTTGTACACTTGCCCAATGGACAGACCATCACTGATGTCATTCCATGAGTTTCCGGCATTGTCACTGTATGAGACACCCCCGTCAGATCCAATGTACATTCTTCCATCTACCGGAGAAAAACCATGGTAATGATGATCTGCATGCACATATGAACCCGAAGATGATCCGGAATAGGCACTGATGCTCCAGGTAATTCCACCGTTCGTGGACTTCCATGTGTTGATTCCTCCTGCATAAATTATATCCGCATTGGTTGGATCAACGGTGCAGCATTGATTGTACCATGAATGTCCAAGATAAGACCCGTTTCCCGATTGAGAATTGTCCATAATGTTCGGAGCGTTGGATCGCATCGTAAAATTCAGGCCGGAGTCCGTGCTTCGATACGTTCCGATATATGAATCTGAATTACACAAAATCAGGTAAACCGTATTTGCACTTGCCGGACTGACTCCAATCGTTATCCTGTACGCACTTGGTAACCCTGAATTAATTAGCGTCCAATTCCAGCCTCCGTCAGTCGATCTGTAGAACTTACCCTGTTGAGCGGCATAAACGATTGAAGAATCTCCGGGTTTGTATTTTATGTCTTTATAATAGGTATTGTTTGGCGACGTTCTGACCCAAAAATTACCTCCGTCCGTAGTTCGGTATATCCCGGAAGAAGTAGCAGCCAAAATAGATTGAGCATCAAATGGATTGATAACCATCATTGCCACCTCAGCATTCCCCATCCCGTTGTTTGAAGCAAACCAGCTTGCTCCGGCATCGGTGCTTTTCCAAACTCCCAAACCCGAAGATGCTGAATTATCCCGATCCCCCGTAGCCATGTAGATGATGTTCGGATTGCTAAAATCAATCGCGACATCAGATGCGCCCCAAACCGGAAGATTGTCTGTCAAACTTGTCCACGTCGCACCTTTATCCGTGGTTTTCCAAACTCCACCCGAAGAAGCGGCGACGTAAAAAATGTTGGCATTGGTCGGATGAAATCCCATTCCATTGATTCTACCTAAACCACCACTGTACAGTGGGATTGTGAATGGCCCTTTTTCATTCCAATGCACGCTATCCCTGAGAATACCAGCTTTATTGCCCGTTGAATAGTACTTTTCAAATTCCAATAGATTGTGATTCGGTTTCTGCTTTACCCCTTTTTCATCCAAACGAAACGAGGTCTGATACTCCCAGCGTCGATACATTTTCCAGCCAGGAATGCTTGATTCTTCCTTTCCTTCTAAGTATTTGTTGTACGCCTTTTGTGTTTCAAAGAAATTTGCGTTTTGGTCTTGCATCATCTCTATCCAGTAGGGATATGAACTGCTGTCATATACGTTAACCTGCGTAAAAGCGGGTGTTAAAACAAAACATATCAACGCAGTAAAAAGTGCAGGTTTCATATTCTAAAACTTTGGCTTGAAGGTTTACGAATTTAAGCCTAATTGAGTTAACAAGTCCCTGGCGAGGTAAAAAGGATCTCACAAACTCATTCTGGCAGTAGGTACACTGCTCAGGTTGGTAAAGTTATTTTCTCTGTATTTAAAATAACCGGTTATACCGATCATAGCTGCATTGTCGGTACAATACTCCATGGGAGGTATGTAAGTCTTCCACCCCAGCCTCTTTTCTTGTTCAAAGAGCTCTTTTCGAAGTGCGGAGTTGGCAGATACACCGCCGGCCAGCGCGATGTGACTAATCTTATGTGTTTTTGCAGCCAACTCAAGTTTTTCCATCAATATCTCTACGATGGTTTTTTGGACGCTGGCACATAGATCATTCAAATTATTTTCAACAAAGCCCTTATCTCTTTCGATAGCTTCTCTCAGAAAATACAAGACACTTGTTTTCAGGCCGCTGAAACTATAGTCCAGATCGGACATCTTCGGCTTTGCAAAACTGAATTTATCGGGATCACCTCTCTGGGCCATTTTGTCTAATAGCGGACCTCCGGGATATTCCAGTCCGAAAAGTTTGGCAATTTTATCAAAGGCCTCTCCCGCAGCGTCATCCACCGTTTTTCCTATTACTTTCATGTCAAAATAATCGGAAACAAGTACAATTTGTGTATGCCCGCCTGACACGGTCAGGCAAAGAAATGGAAATGAAGGGGCCGTTCCATGCACCGATTCGATAAAATGAGCCAAAATGTGCGCCCTCATATGATTAACCTCAATTAAAGGTAGGTCGAGAGCCAGAGAAAGTGATTTGGCAAAAGAACTGCCCACTATCAAAGAACCGGCCAGGCCCGGTCCTCGTGTATATGCAATTGCGTTAATCTCTTTTGTGCTAATTCCTGCTTCTTCCAAGGCTACTTTAACAACAGGAACAATGTTTTTTTGATGTGAGCGGGAAGCAAGCTCGGGTATGACTCCTCCAAATTTCTGATGGACATCCTGCGTGGCTATTATGTTTGACAGTACCGCACGATCTCTTAAAACAGCGGCAGAGGTATCATCACAAGATGATTCAATAGCAAGAATATGAATCTCTTTTCTGTCCATTTAAAGATTATTTTTGAGGCAATTCGGAAAAGATAATGGCCAAAATTATTAAAAAAGCCTATCACTTATTTCTTCTCTTTTTTGATCTGATACTGCTGTTGTACATTTCAATCATTCTGAGCGTTCAGATTCCTGCTGTGCAGAATATATTGGCCAAACAACTGACAAGTGCTTTGAGTGATCAGCTAAAATGTCACATCAGCATTAAAAAAGTGAAGCTTGACTTTTTAAGTCGAATTGTTCTTTCCAGCGTTTACATCGAAGATCAAGCCGGAGACAGTCTGTTATATGCGTACGAAATTGATCTTTCATATCAACTAAGACCTTTGCTTGAAAAAAAGATCAGGATAGACGGCCTGTGCTTGTACGACGCCTTCATTCAACTCAGAAAACCGGAAGGAAGCGAAGTATTAAATGCCGCTTTTCTGTTTGATTCATTTAAAAGTTCAGACACGACCACCACTGTTATAGATCTCGCATTGAGGGAGCTGGAAATCGTCAACGGAAGGTTTATTTTCGAGGATGAGAATGAGGAAAAGAAGAAATATGGATTTGACCCCTGGAACATCAATCTTTCGGCCCTGAACTTGTTCATTGCAGATTTTTCGTTTGACGGAGATAATTTAATCGCACAGGAACTCGAAGTGTCTGTGGAAGCATCTTCGGGCGCCTTTGTCCTTGAACGCTTGAGTGGTGCCGCAGAAATCGGATCAAAAGGCATTCACCTTCACAACATGAAGTTAAAGACCTCCCGATCAGAAGCATATGGTGAATTTGCCATGTTGACGAACGAGTGGTCCGATTATTCGGACTTTTTTAAGAAAGTTCGCTTTGACAGCGATTTTCTTCCTTCAAAAATTGACATGCGTGACATTTCCTATTTTGCACCCGACCTAAAGGGCATGGAAAATGCTCCGTCTTTCTCGGGACAGGTGAAAGGGAGTTTGTCAAAGTTGAAAGGAAAAAATATTGAATTAAGCATCGACAATCACACTTATCTCGAATTGGCCTTTGAATTAAATGGTCTGCCGGACGTGCGCGAGACTTTTTTTTATTTTGACATCGAAAAGCTAAAAAGCAGCAAATATGGCGCTGAACAGATATCGCTTCCATCCTCGGGCAAGACGCTGAGATTGGCTCTTCCATCTGAACTGGAAAAACTCGGACAGGTAAGTTACAAGGGTTTTATTTCCGGATACCTTTCGGATTTGGTGGCTTACGGACATTTGTCCTCAGATCTGGGTGAATTGTACACGGATATCAGTTTAAAACAGGGTGATCAATTGGAATACAGTGGATATGTAAAAACCGATGACCTAAAGGTAGGCCGATTGATTGATTCTGAGTCTGAATTGAAAAGCATAAGCCTGGAAGCAAAAATCAAAGGAAGCGGTATCGATGAAAAGCACTTCAATGCAAGGATTGACGGACACATTGATAAAATCGAACTGAAATCATATACGTTCCGCGAAATTGATATTGCCGGGGATATGAGCGCCAAAGAATTTACCGGTGACATCAAAGTCAATGACAAAAACCTGAAACTTGATTTCATTGGAAACATTGATCTTTCGGATAAGGAGAAGCAATTCAATTTTATTGCTGAAGTAGAGCATTTCAGACCGTATTATATACTTAAGACCGACCAATTTGACAGCTTAGCCAGTATTTCAAGTACCGTAAATATAGACGTCATTGCCAGAGATATTGACAGTTTAATCGGACAATTGGACGTATTCAACACCTACTATACCGACAGTAAGGATACGGTCACCGTGAATAAGATCAATTTTAAATCAAATCGAGAGGGACAGCAAAAAGAGATGTCACTAAGATCTGACATCGCAGATTTCAATATCGTTGGAAAGTTCGATATGATAGACAATTTTCAGACCATGCGCTCTGTACTTCAACGGTACCTGGACCATCTGGTTACCGACACCATTGAGATTGACAAGCATTTTGAATTCGACGCAGAAATAAAAGACTTCAGTCTGATAAATGCCTTTGTCACACCTGATTTGTGGTTGGACAGCAACAGCACCATCCACGGAGTATTTAACAGCAGTGCAAATAAACTTGAAGTCAAGACCCGATTGATTGGCTTTAAGGACAAGAACATTAAAATCGATACCAGTTTTATCGATTTAACCACAAATCCGGACCATTTGGGGCTTTCTGCCGAATTTCTGATCCATAAAAAGGGAAAAAAACGAAGGAGGATCACCTTGCTGTCCAGCGCCAAGGATAATGTCATCACCTCTGAAATGCAGTCCAGAGGTGGTGGAAGTTTTGCCACGGATTTCAAATTCAACTCGGTTATCCTTGACCATAACACGGTTGATTTTCAAATTGTCGACAGCAGATTCCTATTGGGTGACAGCATTTGGTATTTTGACAATGAAAACAAGATCACCTATGATTCCTCTGCCGTATTGGTTGAAAATCTCAGAATATACAAAAACGATGCGTTTATTAAAATTGACGGCACCTTGTCAAAGAATCCATCCGACACCTTAAGCCTGGAAACTTCCGACTTCAACCTGGTGGTCTTAAATCCTTTTCTGGAAGGGTTTAACATTAAAGTAGCCGGAATTGTCAATGGAAAAGCTTCCGTTAAAGACTTATACAACAATCCGCTTTTTGAGTCAAATTTAAATTTCAGGGACTTAAATTTTAATTCAAAGCTCATAGGTAGCGGTGACATTAAGAGTTTGTGGAACACTGAAGAAAAGCGTCTGGATGTCGATGGATATTTTAACCGAAGTGATACCAACACATTCTCGGTCAAGGGATACTTCGACACAAAAGACGAAGTGTCTCCATTGCATTTTGACGTGAAGATGGCGTACATGCCACTCGTCGCTTTTGAACCATTCACAAAAGGTATTCTTTCCGATTTTAAAGGTCTGGCCGGTGCCGCTCTTAAATTAAGAGGCTCTGTATCCGAACCGCTGTTGACCGGTAAAATGGGAATTTTAGGTGCCGGAGCGCATATTGACTATCTGAACACTTCCTATTTCTTCAAAAATTATGAAAATGAACAGGCCATTCTTCCCATTATTTTTAAGGTAGATACAATACAAATCCCGCGTTTCACCTTGGTTGATCGCTATGGCAAGAAAGGTTTGGCCTCATTTACCTTTGTCCATCAAGGTTTTAAAAAGAATATTCTTGGCATTCGCGTTGTCGCAGATAAATTGTTTGTGTTAAATACAAATAGTTTTCAGAATGACTTGTATTACGGAAAGGTCTTTGTCAGCGGAAATATTGTCATCGGAATGAAAGAGGGAATGACCCGGGTTAAAATGGATATCAGCACCGAAAGCGGTACAAAATTCAGCCTTCCACTCCAATCATCAACCGAAGTTATTGAAAATGAATTTGTTGTATTTGCCAAGAACAAAGAACAGCTTGCCGAAGAAAGAAATGCCGAAGAGGAAGAAAAGGTGAAACCCTTGAATATCGAGGTGAATCTAAAAGTTAAGTCGAAACCGGGTGCTCAGATGAGAATTGTTTTTGATGAGGCCATCGGAGATGTGCTTAGAGCCGAAGGTACGGGCGATATGGAAATCACGTTCAACCAGAAGGACGGGCTAAACCTTAAAGGTGAATATGTAATTGAATCAGGGGATTATTTATTTACGCTCGAATCCCTGATTAGCAAACGATTTTACATAGAACAGGGTAGTTCGATAAAATGGAATGGCAGTCCGTTTAAAGGATTGATGGACATCACGACCAACTATAAGCTTAGGGCTAAACTTAAAAACATCATCCCCGACATCTATGATGATGTGAATTACGAGCGCATGACGCCTATAGAACTGCGGTTAAAAATGAGTGGTTTGGTTGAAGCTCCAGAGATCGGATTTGACATAAATCTGCCGGCAACAAATGAAAATGGCCGAGGGCAATTGAGAAGTGCCTTGTCGACCGAAAATTGCCTGAATCAACAAGTCTTCTCCTTGCTCATTTTAAATTCATTTACCCAGTGTGAAGTGTTTGGAGAGGACGTGAATTATGCCGTTGGGAAGAGCACCGCCTACGAAGCAATGTCAAATCAATTGAGTAAATGGCTTTCCAAAATAAGTGACAATGTCGACGTGGGATTTACATACAGGCCTGAATTCTCCGGACAGGAAGGAGAGCAAATATCGCCGGAGCAAGTTGAAGTGGCACTTTCAACCCAGTTGTTCGACGACCGTCTGATTCTGGATGGTAACGTCGGTTATGGAGACCAATCCGTGAATTCGACCGAAAAAAGTTCGGACGTGGTTGGAGAATTTACGATTGAATACAAAATAAGGCCGGATGGAAGGTTGCGTGTTAAAGCGTTTAACCACGTTAACGACAGGAGCTATATTGAAAATGATAACCTCTACGTCCAGGGTGTCGGTCTGTCCTACAGTCGAGAATACAGTAAATTTGGAGAACTGATGAGGGAAATGTTCGGAAAGAAGGAAAAAGAGACCTCCGCAGAAGAATAAATGGTTGACACTCACCCTTACTCCCACTCTTGGACTACTTTTCCACATTACTCTTAATTTATAAACATCGCATACGGTTCGCCCTTCTAATTGGCTACTTTTAGTGCTTCAATTTCCTGAAGCCCGACCTACGATGTATTTAATTTTTGACACAGAGACTACCGGTCTCCCTAAGAGTTACAAGGCTCCTCTGGATGACTTTGACAATTGGCCCAGACTTGTCCAGCTCGCATGGCAACTCCATGACGCCAATGGAGATTTGCTCGAAGTCAAAAACTTCATTGTAAAACCTGATGACTTTGACATTCCGTACAATTCCGAAAAAATTCATGGAATTTCAACGGAACGGGCCTTGAAAAGCGGGCTTGATCTCTCTGAAGTTCTCGATTTGTTTCAGGTTGATGTCACAAAATGTGAATACCTGGTTGGGCATAATGTGGAGTTCGATCTGATGATCATGGGAAGTGAGTTTTTAAGAATCACTTCTCAAAATCCATTGGAATCAAAAAAATCGATCGACACCAAGGATTCCTCGACAGATTTTTGCGCCATTCCCGGCGGAAAAGGCGGAAAGTTCAAGTGGCCCAAATTATCCGAATTGCATCAAAAGCTCTTTGGTAAGGATTTCAGTGCGGCACATAATGCGGCCGCAGACGTTGAAGCCACAGCAAGATGTTTTTTGGAATTATTGCGAATTGGAATAATATCGGGAGAATCCATTCAGCGGGAACCTTCCTACTTCGAAAAATTTATATCCGATCATCCCAAGCCTTTTGAACCTATTGGATTAAACGTTCAGCCATACGAACAGGATGAATTTGGCGATGAGAATATTGAAGAACAAGAATCCGACACCGAATCAGTTGTCACAACCGAGAACGAACCAAGTGCAGAGAAAAAAAACGGGCGGGGTTTTTCCCACCTCCATTGCCACACGCATTTCTCCATTCTTCAGGCCACATCAGAAATTAAGCACTTATTGTCCACGGCTTCCGAAATGGGTATGCCAGCTCTGGCCATAACCGATAAAGGCAATATGTTCGGCGCCTTTAAATTTCATTCGGCAGCACTGGCAAACAACATCAAACCAATACTTGGATGCGAATTCAATCTTTGCGACGCAATGGACGACAAAAGCAGACAGGATAACGGAAGTGCACAGGTTCTGCTGGCTAAAAACGAAGAAGGGTACATTAACCTTTGCAAGATGAATGCCCTGGCCTTTATCGAAGGGTTTTATTACGTACCCCGCATCGACAAAAGCAACGTTAAAGCACATAAAAGTGGCTTGATTGCCCTGTCAAGCGGCGTGAGAGGTGAAGTGGCACAACTACTTCTTAATCAAGGTGAAAGCCAAGCTGAAAGCGCGTTTAAATGGTGGGTTGACGAATTTGGGGATGATTTCTATGTCGAGCTCGAAAGACATGACCTGGAAGAGGAAGAAGTCGTGAATGATTTTCTGGTAAAAATGGCCATGAAATACGACGCTAAAATCGTCGCGTGCAACAACGTCTTTTACGTAAATAAGGAAGATGCGAATGCCCACGATATTTTAATGTGTGTCAAGGACGGGGAACTTCAAAAAACTGAAATCGGTAAAGGACGGGGATATCGCTTCGGTTTCCCAAACCAGGAATACTACTTTAAGTCGCCCGACCAAATGGCGGAAATCTTCTCCGACCTTCCGGAAGCCATTGCAAACATTCAGGAAGTGCTTGACAAAGTGGAAGTTTACAAACTTAAACGAGAAGTACTTTTACCTGCATTCAACATTCCTGAGGGCTTTGAGACAGAAGACGACTATTTAAAGCACCTGACATTTGAAGGTGCCAAAAAAAGATATGGTGAGTTGAACAAGGAGGTCAGGGATCGACTGGATTTTGAACTTGACACCATTAAAAAAACTGGATATCCCGGTTACTTCCTGATTGTACAGGATTTCACTTCAGAAGCCAGGAG
The DNA here is from genome assembly GCA_003487525.1 of Flavobacteriales bacterium. Lineage (GTDB taxonomy): Bacteria > Bacteroidota > Bacteroidia > Flavobacteriales_E > Vicingaceae > UBA11591. The sequence continues at coordinate 2,054 of DNDT01000254.1, read as the reverse complement.
AATGGGTGTATCTGTAGGTCCCGGCAGGGGTTCGGCCGCAGGATCGGCCGTAGCTTACTGCATCGGGATAACAAATGTAGATCCGATAAAGTACAATTTACTTTTTGAGCGCTTCCTGAATCCGGACCGTGTTTCACTTCCCGATATCGATATTGACTTTGACGACGAAGGCAGACAAAAAGTCATCGATTTTGTCGTGAACAAATACGGAAAGAAACAGGTTGCGCAGATCATCACCTATGGCTCGATGGCTGCCAAATCGGCTATTCGGGATACTGCCAGGGTACTCGACCTGCCGTTGAATGAAGCGGACCAGCTCGCAAAAATCATGCCGGAAATTTCCTTGAAAAAGGTACTTCAAATGGAGGAAAAAGAACTGAAAAAGAAGCTTCCGGGAGATCAGTTGGTTCTTGCCAAACAAATAAAAAAAATCGCAGCGGGCAAAGACTTAAAAGCCCAGACACTTAATCAGGCGGGTATATTGGAAGGAAGTCTTCGTAATACCGGTACCCATGCTTGCGGCATCATTATTACCCCGCGCGACATGACCGAACTTATCCCGGTTGCCTCATCAAAGGATGCCGAGTTAATGGTCACCCAATACGACAACAGCGTAATCGAAAGCGCAGGCATGCTGAAAATGGATTTCCTTGGCCTTAAAACACTTTCCATTATTAGTGACGCAATAGAAATCATCAAGAATAAACACAACATCGAGATTATTCCCGATGAGATACCGCTGGATGACAAAAAAACCTATGAGATGTATCAGCGCGGTGAAACAAACGGAACCTTCCAGTTTGAATCTGCCGGAATGCAGAAGCATTTAAAGGGCCTGAAACCGGATAAATTCGGTGACTTGATCGTAATGAATGCCTTGTTCAGACCTGGACCGATGGAATACATCCCAAATTTCATCAATCGAAAACACGGCCGCGAAAAAATTGAATACGATGCTCCCGAAATGGAGGAATTTCTGGCTGAAACGTATGGTATTACAGTCTATCAGGAGCAGGTTATGCTGCTTTCTCAGAAACTGGCGGGGTTCTCCAAAGGAGATGCAGATGTGCTCAGGAAAGCAATGGGGAAAAAAATCTTTGCACTCCTGGAGCAATTGAAACCAAAGTTTCTGGAGGGCTGTGAAAAGAACGGACATAAACGATTTGTTGCGGAAAAAATTTGGAAGGACTGGGAAGCATTTGCGGCCTATGCATTCAATAAATCACATAGTACTTGTTACAGTGTAATCGCCTTCCATACCGCTTATTTGAAAGCGAATTATCCGGCGGAATACATGGCGGCTGTTTTGACAAATAACATGAGTGACATCAAAAAGGTCGCTTTTTTCATGGATGAATGCAGACGACTTGGAATTGTGGTGCTCGGACCGGATGTAAATGAAAGTGTTAGTAAGTTCACCGTGAACAACAAAGGGCAGATTCGATTCGGGATGGGAGCCGTCAAGGGAGTCGGAGAGGCTGCGGTCGAAAACTTAGTGGCAGTTCGGAAAGAAGCCGGTCCTTTTACTTCCTTGTTTGATTTGGCAAGTCGTGTTGATCTTCGCAGTGTAAACAAACGCACCCTGGAAAGTCTCGCACAGGCAGGTGCATTTGATTCTTTTGAAGGCAGTCATCGCGCTCAGTATTTTACCGAAGATGGTAGTGGTAAAACTGCCATTGAAAATGCCATCAAATACGCCAATGGAGTAAAACAGTCCGAAAACAGCAATCAGATGAACATGTTTGGCGAAGACATTTCAGATACGGTTATAGAACCCGCACTGCCCGAGACTCCTGAATGGCAGGCTCTGCACTTGCTGTCAAGAGAAAAGGAAGTAGTCGGGGTGTATATCTCGGGTCATCCATTGGATGATTACCAGCTGGAAATAAAAAACTTTTGCAACACGACCTTATCCGCACTCAGCCATAAGGATCAGTTTGAAGGCAGGGAAATTAAAATGGCCGCAATGGTCACCAAATCTGAGCACAAAACTTCTCAGAAGGGAAAGCCATTTGGAAGGCTCACCCTGGAAGATTATACGGAAAGTGCCGAAG
>DNDT01000036.1 GCA_003487525.1 Flavobacteriales bacterium | reverse complement strand
ATTTCGCGAACAGTAATGGTAAATCCTTCGGGTCTGCCTATCAGACGTTCATTATCTGAAAAAGATTTCTGTGTTTTCGCAATGCACACGGGAAGATTATCAAGGCCGAGATCCTTGATGCGTTTTAAGTCGGTTATGGACTTACCGATAAACTCGACCCGGTCAGCGCCATAAACGTTCTTGGCAATGGTTTCAATTTTGCTCATTGGACGGCTGTTCCAATTATACAATCGCTGGAAATCATTGTTTACCCCGGATTCAACCACTTCAACCACTGCTTTGGCAAGATCGGTGGTTCCTTTGCCACCAAGTTCCCAACCTTTTGAAACAACAGCTTTTACCCCATGTTTGGCANNAGCCCAACTTTAGTCGCAATTACACTATTTGTTCCCTGAGCGATATTCGCAAACGGACCACCGTGAATGATTGCAGGATTGCCTTCAAGGGTTTGCACCAAATTTGGTTTAATGGCATCCTTGAGTAATATGGCCATTGGTCCCTGTGCATTTAATTCGCGTGCATAAACCGGTGTCTTATCGTACCTGAAGCCGACCAAAATATTTCCAATCTTATTCTTCAGGTCGTTTATGTCGTTTGAAAGACAGAGAATCGCCATGATTTCAGATGCTGCCGTAATATTGAATCCNNAGGTTGATGTCTTCCATCGGGACAACCTGAGAATTACCACCACCGGCTGCTCCACCTTTAATTCCGAATACCGGCCCCAGGGATGGTTCCCTGAGCACGACGGTGGCTTGTTTTCCTATGATATTCAGTCCCTCGGTCAGACCGATTGAAACCGTTGTTTTTCCTTCGCCGGCCGGAGTTGGCGTCATTGCGGTAACAAGGACAAGGTTGTTTTTTTTAATCTTCTTTTCATTAATCAGATCCAGAGGAAGTTTTGCTTTATACTTTCCGTACAGTTCCAGGTCATCTTCAGGAATGGATAGTATGGATGCTATTTTATTGATATGGGTGAGCTTAGCTGCTTGTGCGATCTCGAGATCGGATTTGTATTTTTTTGCCATTGAATATTTTTTGGAGGAGACTAATTTAGTAAAAGAAGTTATTGAAGAGCGGGCTATCTGAAGTGCATTCCTATGATATTTATCAGCTCCGTGTGAATCAGGCTATTACTTGCTAACATTTCTTTTCCGAAAAGAAAATTATTTCCATTGCCGAAATCAGTGACGGTTCCACCGGCTTCCCGGACTAGAATGACACCTGCAGCTACGTCCCAGGGATGAAGACTGTATTCAAAAAATCCGTCAAACTTACCACTCGCCACATAAGCCATGTCGAGAGCGGCAGAACCAAGTCTTCTGATTCCCCGACTTAATTTCATGAAATCCTTAAATACCTCTATGTATTGCTCGATAAACCTGAAATCATAATACGGGAAACCTGTTGCCAACAATGCGTCATCCAGTTTTTTTGTTTTGGATACGTGAATTTGGGTTCCATTCATATAACTTCCACCGCCATGAATTGCTGTATAGTAATTCTCCCTGATAAATTCGAAAACGGAACCCAGAACAATTTCATTTCCTTTTTTCAATCCTACACTAATACAATACGCGGGGATACCATGAATAAAATTGGTCGTACCATCCAACGGATCGATAATCCAGTTGTACTCGTTTCCTAGGTTGACGGCCGTGCCTTCTTCTGCAATGAACCCTGCGTTGGGAATGAGTTTGGAAAGTGCATTCACCAAAAATTCTTCGATGTTTTTATCCACTTCCGTGACAAGGCTGTTTTTATCCTTGGTAATAATGGCGGTTTCTTCAGAAATTTGACCCGGCATAAGTGCTGCTGCTTCAAGTATGATTTCATTTAGGTTATCTGATAGCGATTCGATGTTCATGAGTCAATAAATTGAAGGATATTTGCCGGGATGAACGATGTTTATCTTAAATATTTCCCTACCCTCAGTCAGGATCAGCAGTCCAAATTTAAAGACTTAAAAAGAATATGTCTTGATTGGAATGACAAAATAAATGTGATTTCGAGAAAGGACACGGAAGCATTTGAAATTAGACACGTTTTGCATTCGCTTGCCATAGCGAAATTCATACAGTTTGAGCCCGGTTCTTCGGTTCTTGATTTTGGCACCGGGGGTGGATTTCCGGGATTGCCATTGGCCATAATGTTTCCCGAAACCCGGTTCACCCTGGTCGATTCCATCGCCAAAAAAATCAAGGTGGTTTCGGAGATAAAAAATGAACTTGACCTGAAAAATGTAAGCTGTTTGACTGGCAGGGTGGAAGACCTGGTCGAGAAATTTGACTTTGTCACGTGCAGGGCTGTCGGAAGACTTGCGAAAATTTATCCATGGGTCAAGCATTCTCTGAAGAAAAAAAACCGGCATCGTATTGATAACGGATACATCTTTTTGAAAGGAGGTGACCTGGAAGAAGAACTCTCGGAAATAAAAATCCCACATAAGCGAATTTTTATCAGCACATATTTCGAGGAGGACTTTTTCGAAACGAAAGAAATCGTTTATTTGCCCCAACATCTAAAATCCTAAATACCATGATTAAAAACATATATAGCACTTTGATTATTTGCGCTTTATTGACATTCGGAAATACTCGTGCTCAGGAACTTCCAATGCCGAGCCCAAGTGCCACCGTGACTCAGACAGTCGGATTGACGAAAATCGAAATAAACTATTCCAGGCCTGGAGTTAAAGACCGCGTCATTTTCGGGGGATTGGTTCCTTACGATGAGATGTGGAGAACTGGGGCAAACAAAGCAACGTCCATCACCTTTTCGGATGACGTAAACATTGATGGAACAGAACTTAAGGCAGGAACATATGCCTTGTTTACCATTCCGGGCGAAAAGGAATGGGAAGTGATTTTTAACAACAATCTTGAACAATGGGGTACTTACAGCCATAAAGATGAAGAAGATGTGTTAAAAATTAAAATCGCTTCCGAACCGGCTGAATTTATCGAAAGCATGCACATCTATTTCGACGATTTGCGGGACAACTCTGCGAGCATAAATATTCACTGGGAGAAAACCCGAATTTCAATCCCGATCAGTGTTGAAGTGGCTCAAAAAGCTCAGGCGAACATTGAAGCTGCCATTAAAAAAGCCGAACAGTCCAACAGCACGTATCGCAATGCAGCCAGATATTACCTGAACAACAATTTGGATGCTAAGCAAGCCCTTACCTGGGCCCAAAAGTCAGTCGATATGGGTAAGGAATACTGGAATCTAACCACCCTGGCAGAGGCAAAGCAAGCCAATGGACTTACCAAGGAAGCGATAAAACTGGCTGAGGAAGCAAAAACTCTGGCCGTAGCCGCAAAAAGTGATTTCTACATCAAGGAAAACGAAAAGAATATTGCAGCCTGGAAAGCTAAAAAATAAGGATGCATTTTTGAATCGTATCGAATCTCCAAAGGCCCGGGAAACCGGGCTTTTTTTATTTGCGCTTTTTAGTCAGACTGAGCAAAACAGCCAGGATAATCACGCCTGCACAACCGATTACATTGTGCCATAAATACGCAATTTCGTTTTTAAAGAGAAGGTATAAAACAAACACACTTAATTGTGAAGTGATGGCTGCGATAAAAACGGACCTCGCGGTAACCCGTTTAAAGAAGAACGCGAGCAGGAATACACCCAGAATAGTTCCGTAAAACAGTGAACCCAATATGTTGACCGCTTCGATCAGGTTCTCAACCATTTGGGCAAATAACGCGAATAGAATGGCCAGAATCCCCCATAGAAACGTAAGCAGTTTTGACATTAGCAATTGACGGTGCGCCTGGATATCCGGATTGCCCAATCGCTTATAGAAATCAATTATACTTGTCGCTGCAAGGGCATTTATTTCACCCGAAGTGGATGACATGGCCGCAGAGATTATCACGCATAAAAGCAGCCCGATAATACCATGGGGGAGATAATTCAGAATATAATACAGAAAGACATAATCGGACTCCTTGGCTTCTTTTCCATTGTGGGATTCTTTGTAAATAGTGAGCAATTCATTGCGTCTTTTTTCCAGCTCATCATCATATGACTTGGTGGTTTCATTTATCACATTGATCTCATTCGAGGCAATTGACTCTTGGTACTTCAGTTGCCGCCTGTTCCAGATTTCCGAATATTCTTTTTCAATTTCAGCCGTTCGATCCTGAAGTGTGCCGTTTCGTAGCTGGTGTATCGCGTTTTGATTAAAAAGTACCGGCGGTTCATTGAATTGAAAGAAGAGGAATACCAAAACCCCGGTCAGGAGAATGAAAAATTGCAAGGG
>DNDT01000226.1 GCA_003487525.1 Flavobacteriales bacterium | reverse complement strand
ACCAGGGATTTGTCGATCTGAAAGGCGGCTTTTTTTCCCGACAGGGCATAGGTCTGAGCCTCTGTGCCGGGTGTAATTCGAATCCATTCAAAGCCATTAAAAATATATACGGGCATTTTGAATCCGTCAACCACATCGGTCCATTTATAATGCAGGACCGGTGTTTTGTCCTCGCCATCCCGTGAGATATAGTAGGTGAATTTTGGCGAATTCCTGCTGTAAAGATATTGATTGAAGAACCAGTTGAGGTCCTGTCCGGTCAGTTGGTGCACGTGGTCGATAAAGTCGGTTGAGGTCACCGTTTTCCGGCAGTATTTTTCATAAAATGTTCTCAAAATGGAAAAGAACAAACTGTCGTTGTCCAGTGTTGTTCTGAGGCTGTGAAGGGTGTTTGCACCTTTCATATAGGGGTCTCCGTCCTTGTAATCCCAGTAATTCACTTCTTTGGGTCCGACCATCGGGGCTTTGTTTTTAATGAACAGGGCGTAAAAACTAAGGTAGTGATCCGAATAACCTTTTCCCTTCCAGTTTTCCATAAAGAGTGCTTCGCTGTAAGTGGCGAACCCTTCCTGCAGCCAGACGTCCGCAAAATCGGAAACGGTGATGGCATTCCCCCACCATTCGTGTGCCGCCTCGTGCAGGATGATGTAGTCCACCCCGAACAAGTTGTTTTTCTTGTACCCGTTTCCATAGGCGATGGCGCTCTGGTGCTCCATACCGGCAAAGGGACTTTCGATGAATTTGAATCCGTCGTTCCACCACGGGTAGACGCCGTATATTTTCTCGTAAAAACGCAGGATGTCGTGCGTCTGTTTGAAATGCTCTTCAGCCCGTTCCTTGTTTTTTGGCATGACATAATACGTCAAATCATGTACGCCGTCGATACCGTCATATGCTTGATCTATTCTGACAAAATCACCGATGTAGAAAGTGACGTTGTACGAATTAATGGGGTTATGAATTTTCCAGTTGAAGGTGGTCCGACCGTCTTTGGTTTCCTGTGAAACCAGGCTTCCGTTGGCTGCGCAGAACAGGCCTTCGGGAATGGTGTAATGAAGGTCCATGCTGTCGGGTTCATCACTTAAATGATCTTTGACCGGCCACCAGATGTTGGCGCCAAGCTGCTCGCAGGCAACACTGACCCAGGGTTTGCCCGAATTGGTTTTCCAGACAAATCCGCCTTCCCATGGCGGCTTTTTTGCCTTCATGGGCTTGCCCGAATATTCGATGGTTAGAGAAGTGCTTTCACCGGCCCGGAGCATTTCTTCCAACGAAATAAAAACCGCCGTATATTTCCGTTCATAGGTCAGTTCGTGGTCGTTTTGAGTTATGCGCTGAATGCTCATGTTTTTATGCAGATCGAGCTGAATTTTGTCAATGTCCTGCTGGGCATCGAAACGCACAACCACCTTTCCTTTGATCGATTTTTGTTTCAGGTCAAAATCAACGCTCAGGTCGTAATGCCGCACATCGAAATTGTTGCGCAATTCACTCAGCGCTCCTCTCAGGCTGTCTTTCTCGGAAAATTTGGGATATTTAGTAGCCTTGTGAGGTGTTTTGTGAGAAATATTGATTCCCATCATGGCGCAGCCTGAAAGGAAAAGAACGACCAGGATACCGGGGAGGAAGTGTTTCAAGTGAATCGGTTTATAAGGATTGAAAATGGCTTGCAACTTAGTGATTTTTTTGGTTTTCTTAGGATGATGTTTGTATTTGATAAATCGAAAAACCGTAAAATCGGAGTTAGAGCGTGTGCGGATATAACTACCTCATTCCCTTTATTAATAACGCCTCATGAATATAACTTATATTAGTAGCATGAAACGAATCTTTTGGATACCACTGGTAATGCTCGTGCTTCTTTTGGCTTCTTGCGCAAAGGATGACAATCAAGAACTTGCTACTATCAAGGACGGACCGACGACGGCAAGTATCGATGGAATGGAGGGTTTTTTCAATTCAGTCAAAGAGGTTCGTCATGTATCGCCTCCCATGGGACCTATTCGAATCGACAATGGGACCAATGTCTGGTTTTACAAATTCCCGATGCCTTATTCAAATGCGTTCATTGATGTCGGTGATGTCTTTTGCAATGGACTGAAGTTGCAAAAAAGCGGAATTCCGTGGACCAGAGTTTATGTAGCAGACAGCGGCCTGGTTTTTAATCAAAACCTCACCTGGACCGTAACCGGGGGTTCGGGCGTGCAACCTTTTACACACGTTTCTACCATGGGATTTCCTTACGTTTCTGAATTGATCTGCCCGGATACCATTGTTTCAGGCCAGCCCTGCACAGTCAGTGTGGATACATTAACCAATGCAGACTCGGTGGAATTCTGGTTCGGAAATGCAAAATTCCACGCTCCGGGTAATGTAATGAGCCACACCTTCTCTACGGCTGAAGTCGATTCTGTGGTTTTAAATGTTCCGCCGGGTGCTGTATATACCGTAAGAATACCCATTTATACCTATCGGCATTCTGGGTTTATAATTAATGGCAGGAAGTATTATTTCAGGAATGTGACTTTCAGAACAAGGGATGTGAGCATGAGGAGATAGCCGCGGTGGGCCAAAGTTGAAGTAGCGATTTTTCCACCAATCCCCTAATCCCCCTATACCTTGGAAATCGAAAAATCAAAAAATCGTAAAACCGTAAAAT
>DNDT01000428.1 GCA_003487525.1 Flavobacteriales bacterium | reverse complement strand
TAAGAATTCCATGTTGTCAGTGTAATACATCAGATTCCCCAGGACGTTACAAAGTCTTGATAGAGGACGTTGATGACTCACTTCAATTTCAAAATCAACAAGCAAAGAGCGAAGAATTTCACTGATTCTTTTTGTCCCGCATCGTCCGGTGGAAATTAATATCAACTTTTTCAACGGAATGACTTTACGATGTTAACGGCAGAATCCCTGAGTTTTTGTATCTCGAATTCCATCTTGTTGTCTGTCCATCTTTCGGGATGAATCTGAAAAACCAATTTTGAAGGAGGATTGTTTTGCAATAAATCAAGCAAGGCTTTTCCATCTTTAATATTCAAATTGATCTTGGAATTTACAAAATCCCTCTTGTTTGACTTGGCGCTATCCCAATTTCTTCCGGTATCTCCGATATACGCTATCTCCGAATAATCAATGTGAAGGTAAATTTCACCGTTGATACCAAAATCGTTTTTAAGTTTTTCCCGTGCATTTTCAAATTTCCACATGTCCCTGTTGTCGTATTTTGAAAGGGGCCTTCCGTGCATCGAAATGCTATTGACGGTTGCTATTTCCCTGAGCCTGGATAAATTCTGTTCGAAATTTATCATGGCCATTTGACGGTTGCCTTTCTCATCACTCAGGCATTCATAGTGATAGCCAATTTCATGGCCCAGTTCCTGAATTGTTTTGATGAACTCCGGTCTGAATACTCGTGGTTTCGTCCTGAAATAATACGTGCTTCTGATTTCAAGATCACGCTCCATTAAAGCCATCTTCAGTGCGTTTGCAGGTTTTCGGTCAACGTCATGCCGAATGATGCAAAAAGAATCGGGTCGGGAACCGGATTCCATGTTCAGGAATTCATCAAAACGCAAAATATGGTCAAAATTGCGTCGGATCGCCTGAAGATATAACCTGTATGTTTCGAGAGTGAAATCCTTCACAATTATTGAGTGCGTGTGATGCCTGATAAAGCTACTAAAATAGTGAAAAGCCGTAAGTCGGGACAACTTTTTAAACCTTGAGGGAGAATTTGTCCAACGCACTCGAATAAGTTTATATTTTTGACTACACACTTAAACCATTGGACCGACAATTTAAAATTGCCGTCGTTATTCCGGCATACAACGAAGAACGACTTATTGCTTCCACAATTAATTCTATTCCCGACGAAATAGACCACATTGTTGTTGTCGACGATTGCAGCAAAGACAATACCCTTGGTGAGATTCAGGCAAGTTCGGAGCACAATCCCAGACTCGTTCTGATTCGCCATGAAAAAAATCAGGGAGTGGGTGGTGCGATTGCAACGGGATACAAATGGGCGAGAGATCATGACGTTGATGCCGCTGTTGTCATGGCGGGTGACGGACAAATGGACCCCAGGGATTTACCCCATTTACTCAAACCGGTGCTGGATGGTGAGGCAGATTATTCCAAAGGAAACAGATTGTTTACCGGCGAAGCGTACAACAAGATTCCAAAAATCAGGTATTTCGGAAACAGTGTCCTGTCCCTTCTTACAAAGGTGGCATCCGGATACTGGCATGTCGCCGATTCACAAACGGGTTACACGGCCATCAACAAAGAGGCACTGCATGCCATTGACTGGGATAAGATGTACAAAAGATACGGTCAGCCCAATGACCTGTTGGTGAGATTAAATGTCTTAAATTTCAGGGTCAGGGATGTGGCAGTGACTCCGGTATACAACATTGGTGAAAAGTCCGGAATCAACATCGGAAAAGTCATTTTTACCATTCCATGGTTGTTGTTTCGGCTTTTTCTGTGGAGGTTGAAAGAGAAATACGTCATCCGGGACTTTCATCCCCTCGTTTTCTTCTACTTCCTGGGTTATGGCTTTTTTCTTTTAACCGTTTTTCTCTTTCTTCGATTGGGATATTTTTGGTACTCCACCGGGCACATTCCGGCTATCAACGCTCTTGCGGCCATGTTTTCATTTATGAGTTCAAGCCTTTTTTCATTATTTGCCATGTGGTTCGATATGGAATCGAATAAAGACTTGAAGGCCTAATAAATCTATCTTTGTTTTTTTAATAAGTTTTTGGAATGAGTGAGGACAATGAAATGTCTTTTTTGGATCACCTGGAGGTATTGCGATGGCATATAATTCGTTCGGTGATTGCACTGGGTATTTTTACCATCGCGGCTTTTTTCGCGAAATCATTCATTTTTGACAGCATTGTTCTTCGGCTTAGCAAAAGTGATTTTATTACCTATCGCCTTTTTTGCGATTTGTCAGAAGCACTTGGCATGGGCGATAAACTGTGCTTTGGTGAAATAGCCTTTAACCTGATTAACCTCTCCATGTCCGGTCAGTTTATGACCCATATAATGGTTTCGGTGGTCTGTGGCATCGTGGTTTCTTTTCCTTACATTCTTTTTGAAATATGGAGGTTCGTAAAGCCGGCGCTGAGTTCCAATGAAAAATCTTCGGCAAGGGGCGTTGTTTTTTCCGGATCCCTCTTGTTTACGATTGGCATCGCATTTGGGTATTACGTTATTGCACCCCTTTCGGTGCAGTTTCTGGGCAATTACCGTGTTAGTGACCTTATTCAGAACCAGATTGGACTAAACTCGTATATAACTACCGTGGCGACCATCGTATTGGCGTGTGGGCTGGTTTTTCAATTGCCATTAATAGTGTATTTCCTGACTAAAATGGGCATTTTGACACCTGAATTTATGAAGAGCTATAGAAAACATGCGGTTGTTGTTACCCTTATACTCGCGGCAATAATCACGCCACCGGATATTTCAAGTCAAATACTAGTTGCCATTCCAATTCTCTTTTTATACGAAATCAGCATTTTCATTTCTAAAATGGTAGTGAAAAAAGCGGATAGTGCTTAAGTGAAAAAGAGCCTATTATTGTGGAATACAGGAATCTGATATACGTATTTTTTTGCCTCCTCATTTCTGTTTCGGTAAATGCACAAAAAACCGAAGTTTCAGGCAGGGTATTTGACGCAGTCAGCGGCGAAGGATTGCCCTATGTAAATGTCGCTTTTCAAAACAGCAAAATTGGTACGACTACAGACCTCTCTGGCAGATTCAAAATATCGACTTATTACGCAACCGACACACTGATAGTGAGTTTCGTCGGATATCTCCCATTGAAAAAAAAGATAAAGAAAGATGTTTCTCAAACCATTGATTTTGAAATGCAAACCGGAGAAGTCGGGCTTGAAGAAGTGGTTATTAAGTACAAGGGAAATCCGGCGGACATCATTTTTGATCGCATTGTGGAGCATAAGCCGGCAAACAACAAGGAGAAATTTTCGGCATACGAATACGATGTATACTCCAAGGTGGAATTTGACCTCAACAATGTCCCCGAAGATTTAAAAAACAGACGCTTCATGAAAGAGTTTAAATTCATATTCGATTACCAGGACTCTTCGGCAGAAAAGGTATACCTGCCGGTATTCATGACCGAGGCCATCTCAAAGCTGGCATACCGCAAAAATCCCAAAGCCAAAAAAGAAATTATAATGGCGTCGAAAGTTTCGGGAATTCCGGACAATAACATCTCGAAGTTTTTGGGGGATATGTATCAGAATACCAATATTTACAACAATCAGGTCGAAATGTTCAAGCGATCGTTTGTCAGTCCAATTGCCAACTACGGTCAGCGTTATTACAAATACTATTTGACAGACAGTGCTTTTATCGGTAACAACTGGTGCTACCGACTTGATTTTGTGCCAAAGAGGAAGCAGGAACCGGTTTTTGTCGGGCATTTTTGGGTCAATGATACCAGTTACGCCATTAAACAGTTTGAAGCAGAATTCCCCGAACTCGTGAACATTAATTACGTGAGGCAAATAAAGATGGTCCAGGAATTTGAAAAAGTTTCCGAAGAAAACTGGATGATGACAAAAGACTATCTGATGGCCGACATTAATCTTTCCAACAAAGAAATGGGTGTGTACGGCAGAAAAACCATCACCTACCGGAATTTTGTCATAAACGAACCTCGTGATGACGAATTCTACAGTGGAATTGACAACGTTATTGTAGATGAGGAGGCACTGAACAAGAATGACGAATACTGGGACGAAAACCGGCATATTCCCCTTGAGGAAAACGAGGCCCAGTTATATGAAATGGTCGACAGCCTGACGAGGGTTCCTGCATTTAATCGCTGGGTCGATTTTGTGAAACTGATGTACTCGGGCTACCTTAAGGCAGGTCCGATTGAATTTGGCAAATATTATCAGATATACAGTTTTAACCCCGTTGAAGGAAACCGATTTCGTTTTGGAGCGAGGACAAGTACCGATTTTAGCAAACGGCTGAGGTTTGAGGGGCATGTTGCATACGGGACCTTGGATGAGCGGTACAAATACGGATTGAAAGCGGATGCCATGGTGACAAAAAAGCCAAGGCAAATTTTGTCTGTAGGGTACAAGGATGATCTGGAGCAGTTAGGTCAAAGCCAAAATGCATTCTCGGAGGGCAATATTCTGTCGTCAGTTTTCAGGCGTGCAGACAGGGATAAACTGACCAATGTCTATGGGTACAACGCTTCCTTTGAACGAGAGTGGTTTCATGGTTTTACGACCAAAGTAATGTGGCAACAACGTGAAATGACAGCTCTTGGCTCGTTAAATTATGTATCCGTCGACGAGAACCTGGTAAACGACACCCTTGGATCAATAAAAGATGCCAATATCGGTGCATACCTGAGGTTTTCACACCGGGAAATATTTATTCTAAGCGACCTGGACCGCGTAAGTCTGGGATCTGATTTTCCGACGTATGAACTGCTTTACCTAAGAGGTTTGTCTGGAGTGGACAACAGTCAGTACGATTACGATATTGTCAAGGCAGCTATTTCGGGAAAAATTAAAATGAAAACATTCGGAAATCTTGATTACAGACTCGAAGCGGGAAAATACTTCGGAGCCTTGCCCTATCCCTTGCTTGAACTTCACCCGGGTAACGAATCCTGGTTCTATGATAATTCGGCGTACAACCTGATGAATTACTTTGAGTTTGCCAGCGACGAGTACGTTTCCTTTTATGGCTCATATCACATGATGGGGCTTCTTTTTAACAGGATACCCTTGTTCAGAAGGTTGAAATGGAGAGAGGTTGTCACCATTCGCACCGCATGGGGGCGACTTGATACGGCAAAACACGATGCCACCCTTCTTCTGCCTTTGAACATGTACAGTCTGGAATCGCGACCATACATGGAAGGTTCGGTTGGTGTGGAGAACATATTTAAAATCTTCAGGGTCGATCTCTTGCAGCGATTTACGCATTTAGATCATCCCGATATTGCTACCTTTGGCGTTCGTGTAATGCTTAAATTGAGCTTCTAATGATTCTTAGGGCTGAACATCTTATTAAAAAATACAAGTCACGGATCGTCGTGAATGATGTTTCAATTGAGGTAAATCAAGGTGAAATCGTTGGTTTACTCGGTCCGAACGGTGCGGGCAAAACAACCTCGTTTTACATGATCGTCGGTCTTATAAAGCCAAATGCAGGAAAAATCTTTCTCGACGATATGGAAATCACGACGCTTCCGATGTACAAAAGAGCACAGAATGGCATTGGGTATTTGGCGCAAGAGGCTTCTGTATTCAGAAAGCTGAGTGTCGAAGACAATATTATGGCGGTGCTGGAAATGACCGGGTTAAGCAAATTGGATCAGAAAAATAAACTCGAAGAATTACTCGAGGAATTTGGCCTTCAGCACATTAGAAAAAACAGGGGAGACCTGCTGAGTGGAGGTGAACGGCGCCGTACCGAGATTGCGCGCGCGCTTGCCGTTGACCCGAAGTTCATTTTGCTCGACGAACCTTTTGCCGGTGTCGACCCCATTGCAGTCGAGGATATTCAGACCATTGTATCTCACCTTACCGATCGCAACATTGGGATATTGATAACCGACCACAACGTACAGGAAACCTTGTCCATTACAGACCGTGCGTATTTGCTCTTTGAGGGCAGTATTTTAAAGGCGGGAACCGGGGAAGAACTGGCTGCGGACGAGCAGGTCAGGCGGGTTTACCTCGGTCAGAACTTTGAATTGCGAAAGTCCAGTTAGAGGGACTCGACGTGGTATTCAAAGCTTTCCATCAACTGGTTTGCCAGTAATTTTTTACATGCATCTTCAACCTTGCTTTCGGCTTCAGCCTTATCCGAAGCTTCAATTTCCATGCTGATGTGTTTGCCGATGCGAACATTTTCAATTGTTTGCAAATCGAGATTTTTCAAACTCGATGTAACAGCTTTTCCTTGAGGATCAAGCAACGCTTTGAGCGGCATAATGTCGATTTCGGCCTTAAACTTCATATTGGGCAAAAAATTGGTTTTTTATTATAGAAATCAAGAGGTACAAAAGTATGATAAAAGGCAATGAATAAAAGGAGAAGGGGATAAATAAAATCAACGTGATTGCCAGAAAAATGAGCCTGGCTTCGTTTCCTTTCCATAAAAAGTTCTGAAATTTCAGCGAAAACAGCGGGATCTCGGCAATCAGCAAGTATGAGAAAACCGGAATGGCGATCAGGATACAGATGCTGTCGGACATAATTTCGGACATGTAGCCGGCCACCATGGTATCTGCGGTTCCATATATGATGAGGGGAAATGACGACCAGAAAATTGCATTGGCCGGTGTGGGAAGTCCGATGAAATTAACGCTCTGTCTTGTGTCTAAATTGAACTTTGCCAGTCTGTAGGCAGAAAGCAGGGTAATCAGAAAAGCCACATAGGCCAAATTCGGATAATCACCTCCTTTGAGTAACCGGAATGCGATCAGTGCCGGCAACAGACCGAAAGAAACCAAATCCGCCAGAGAGTCCAGTTCCTTTCCGATGTCACTCTTGACGTCCAGCATCCTGGCGGCCATGCCATCCAAATAATCCAGTAGAAGAGAAATGAAAATCATGATGCTCACCATTCTCAAATCGGAAGTAAAGGCATATACCACCCCTATGCAGCCCGAAAACAGATTCATCAAAGTGATCGTGTTGGGAATCATTTTTTTCATGGTCTGAATGTGTAAAATCGTTCTTTTAGCCGGAGAAAATATTGTTCAAAATAACGATAACTCAAATGACTTAGCAATACACTTAAGAGAAAAATTACGAGGGGCAGGACGAACAGGGAAAGAAGAAGACCCTCTTTAAAAAGGGACTGCCTTAAAAGTAAAATCATCAGTGTCACCACTACTCCGTGAAGACAATAGAGACCGTAAGAGATTTTGCCCAGGTAATTGATGAGTTGATATCTGCCCATGTTAAAAAGCCTGTTTTGCCCCATTGTCTGATCGAGAATGAGATAGGCAAACAGGAGCGAAAAATAACACCTTGAAAAAGGTTGAAAAGCAGCTATTTCCATGAGTTGATGATAAAAGATAATGCTCAGTACAAGTATCAGGTAGATCGCAATGACTGCCTTTCGGGAAAACGCGGAGACGATGGAAATAAATTTGGATCTACTGTGAATGCCCCAGGCGAGCAGGCCTCCGATTCCAAAATTTCCCAGGGTACTCACCGTATGGAAGTAAAGAGCGGAATCATCATCCTGATAATAAATCCTGAACGCAATTGAAATGACGATGAGGAGCCAGCAAAACAGGTCAAACCGCAGGTTCAGGAATTTCATAAACAGAGACCAAATCAGATAAAACTGTTCTTCAACCGAAATCGACCAGAGTATGGCAATGAAAAATAAAAATTCCGAGCCGAATTGAATGATGTAGAAATTGATGACGAAAAACAACAAATAAGGCCAGGGCGGCAATGGAGAAACGGGCACTTGAAGCATGTTTCCAGCCGTAATTGCAAAAAATCCGATAAGGAGAATCAGAAAGTACAAGGGCCAGACTCTCAGGCTTCTGCGGATAAGAAAGTTCTTTAAATGAAAGGAATTACGCTGTTTTTTCTCTTCAAGAATGATGGACGAAATCAGAAAGCTGCTGAGCACAAAAAAATATTCAAGGCCAAGAACGCCTATTTTACCCCAATTGTACATTGCGTTAAATGAATCGCTCGTCTTCACATATTCGTCTTCCGAGATGAAGCAATGGGCAAGAAAAACCAGAAGAAATGCAAAAAATCTGCTGGCATCCAGGTTTTCAAAATAGATTTTCTTCTGCAAACGGGTAGTTTAAGTCCTTAAAATAAACAATAATTTAGGTGCATTGGAGTTATTTTCTTTGTTTTGATTAATGCAAGTCCAAATCCACTAATGTTTCGAATTGCCATTGTTTGTTTTGCACTTATTTTTTCTGGCGGGGGATTGATTGCCCAGCAGGTTGAGTCGCGAAAATACAGCAACGAATTTCTTTCCATTGGTGTCGATGCTCGGGCAATGGGAATGTCAAATTCCATCGTTGCGGGGGTCAATGATGTCAGTGCCGGATACTGGAATCCCGCCGGACTGGTGAGCATAAATTCGACGTATCAAATTGGGTTGATGCATGCGGAATACTTTGCCGGAATCGCCAAATACGACTACGGTGCATTTGCGACAAAGATTGACGATAAAAGTGCCTTTGGAATTTCCATGATACGTTTTGGAATCGATAAAATTCCCAATACCATTCGTTTGATCGATGCCGATGGAAACATCAATTACGACAACATTGTCGAGTTTTCGGCTGCAGACTATGCGTTCTTGTTCTCCTACGCGCGCAAGTCCGAAAAAATTGGGTTGAGCTATGGAGGTAGTGCCAAAATCATTTATCGGCAAATCGGCGATTTTGCCCAGGCCTTTGGATTTGGTCTGGATGCGGGGATGCAGTTTAACACGAACAACTGGAAATTTGGTGCAATGGCCCGGGATGTGACTTCGACCTTTAACGCATGGAGTTTTACCCTGGATCAGACGACAAAGGACGTGTTTTTGCAAACCGGAAACGAAATTCCGGAAAGCGTGGTCGAACTCACCCTTCCAAAAGTCCTCCTTGCGGCAGGCAGGTATTTTCCTATCGGGCAGAAGTTTAGTATCTTTTCTGAGTTGAATCTAGATTTAACTTTTGACGGACAGCGCAATACCATGTTGAGCAGCGAGTACTTTAATATTGACCCACATCTCGGTGTCGAAGGTGGGTTTAACAACATGATTTTTCTTCGTTTGGGTGTTGGGAATTTTCAGCGGGAACAAGACATTGACGGCATAAACAGCACAACCTTCCAGCCTAATTTTGGAGTTGGTGTGAAAATTTCACGGTTCTCCATTGATTACGCCCTTACCGATATCGGAGATCGATCGATTGCGATCTATTCTAATATTTTCTCCTTAAAAGTTGATCTGAACAGAAAAGCAAGGTGAGGATCTTCGGATTAACGATTGGTTCATTTTTTACGCTTATTTACGGATTGTCTGCTCAACCCTATGGCAATGAGTGGATTACTCACAGTCAATCCTATTATAAATTTCCAATTGTTCAGGAGGGTGTATACCGGATCGATCAGGCTGCGCTGATAGCCGCCGGAATACCCCTGGCATCAATCGACCCGAGGAATATTCAATTGTTCGGCAGAGGCAGTGAGATTCATATTTACATAGAAGGAGAAGCGGATGGCTCGTTTGACAGCGGAGACTTTATAGAATTTTACGGAACGGGCAATGACGGATTTCATGATGCATCACTGTATCCCAGTCCGGCTGAACAAGCACATCCTGCATACAGCCTTTTTAACGACACCATTTCGTATTTTTTAACATGGAACAACAGTACCTCCAACAGGCGCTTTCAGTCAGAGTCTGACATCTCGTTTTTAAGTTATTCACCTTCTCCTTTTGTCTGGAAAAACTCACTTACATCAAGAAACAACCAGTACTACGAGGGTGAAACTTACCAAGGTGGAGCCACAGATCCGGCGTATGCGGAGACCGAAGGCTGGTTCGACTTGCCGCTCACTCTTGGCAGTTCGCGGACAAGGACGGTTCAAACCACAAGGGCATACGGTGCAGGTCCCAATGCCACGGTTCACTGGAAAACCACCGGTCAGTCTGATTACGCACCACTAACCGATGACCATCATCTTAAGGTACAGGTGGCAGGAGTTTCCCTGGACACCATTTTCGAAGGCTATCAGGTGATCGAAAAGTCATTTCAGGTTCCCGTTGGCTCGCTAAATGCCATTGCCACTCCATTTGTCTTTTCAAGTATAAATGATTTGGGATCACTGGCGGACAGAACGGCCGTGGTATATATGGAAATCAGATACCCGCACGAATTGAATTTTAACAACAGCACTTCTTTTACCTTTCTCGTACCCGATATGTCTGGTCAGGGTAAATCGTACCTTCCTTTTACCGGGTTTAACAATTCCGGAAATACATGGGTATACGATTTGACAAACGGGAAGAGAATTCGTGTAGTGACGACGGGTTCAGCGCATGAGGTGCTGATTCCCAATTCGGGCGGAGAAAAAAAATGTCATGTATTTTCAGAAGGAAACGCAATGAGCGTTTTTTCACTGAAAGCTGTGAACGGAAATGGTTTGTTCAGGGATTATTCGACCCTGGAAGCTCCGAATACCTTTGTCATTGTCAGCCATAAAAAACTAATGTCAGGTGTGGTACAATATGCCGCATATAAAAACACCAGGGGGTATAACAGCCTGACCGTCGATATTGACGAGCTCTACGATCAGTTCGCTTACGGCATTCATAAACACCCAAATTCCATTCGTTCTTTTCTGGATTATTTGACCGACACATGGTCAGAAGATCCGGCTTTCCTTTTTTTACTGGGCAAGTCCGTTAAAGCACACCTGTATCGTCAAAATTCAAGCAATTACAACATCGACCTCGTTCCATCCTTCGGAAATCCGGCTTCGGATATGTTGTTTACGTCCGGACTGAACCTGGCAACAATACAGCCCAGTATACCCACCGGCAGACTTAGCGCGAATTCCGGTGCCGAGGTGGAACTGTACCTCCAAAAAATGATTGAATACGAAGGAGCTCCTCATGCACCCTGGATGAAGAATGCCCTTCACTTTGCAGGAGGGACGAATGAATCGGAATCCGATCGTTTTACCAATTATCTGAACCAGATAGGGACTGTGCTCAGCGACACCTCATTCGGTGCAAACATTTATACCTTCAAAAAAAGTTCGTCCGCACCATATCAGATTTCCCTGTCCGATTCCATTAAGAACCTGATCAACAGCGGAGCTTCATTTTTAACTTTTTTTGGCCATGCCTCGGCTACCGGAGGTTTTGATCAGAACATCGATGAACCCGAGACCTTTAATAACAAAGGAAAATACCCCATTTTGGTAGGGAATTCCTGTTTTACAGGAGACATTCACGAAGCAGAAACAAACAGTACGTCCGAACGCTTCGTCCTGATCAAGGACAAGGGAGTGATCGGTTTTATAGCCTCGGTGGATCTTGGATTTGAAGGGTCTCTCCGAAATTATTCGAACTCATTTTTCACCAGTCTGGGGCGTGACAACTACGGGGAAAGCATAGGCAAACACATGCAATATGCAATTTCTAAGTTGGAAGGATCAGGAAGCAGTTTCAGTAACAGGTCGGTTGCCCTGTTGATGACCCTTCACGGTGATCCGTCTCTGGTGATAAATTCGGCTCCCTTGCCGGATTTTGCCATCAGCAGCAGCGGAGTCTTTTCAGACCCCGATCCCATCACCACCCAAGTCGATTCATTTGAGCTTATACTGGACGTTTATAATTATGGGAAAGCCATCAGTGACTCCTTAATGATCGAGGTGTCCCGCGTTTTT
>DNDT01000247.1 GCA_003487525.1 Flavobacteriales bacterium | reverse complement strand
GTCGAGCATAATCATTACTTAAAGACGCGGAGAAATTTTCATTAATTTCTCCGCGTCTTTATTCGTCTAACCGGGTCGGGACGTGGCTCAGTCTGGTAGAGCATAGCGTTCGGGACGCTAGGGTCGGAGGTTCAAATCCTCTCGTCCCGACCAATTATTTTAAGGGGTTACGGTATATCCGTAACCCCTATTTTTATGCCAAAATCCAAGTGGGTCACGAATTGGGTCACAAAAGTGCGTTGTCAAGTGCCCCGCAATGGATTGCGACCGACCGATAAGCATAAAAAGTTGAAAAGGGGTAATGTGGCCACTTTTTATCCCTTTGGTTTTTCTGGGGGCGTCGTGGGAGAGCACTTGGCTTCAGCAGTAGCATCGTGTTTGACTTGCGATTTTTCGGCTGCCTTATTCGGTTGTGCGTTTTCTGGCGTTTTACGGGCTTCCTCTTTTTCCCTCTTGAGGAATGAGAGGGCATCCTTGAGACGCTTTTCCTCGAGTTTAGTGCGTAACTTTTTGAGTTCCAAGTCCGCGACAGACCCAAGCAGACTTTCTATCTTTCTTCTAGCTTTTTCGAGATCAGATGCGGCATCCTTTTGTCGCAAAGTTTCTTCCTTGATTTCTGCCTTGAGTCGTTTGCGTTCTATTAGCTGGTATGGCTTGAGTTTTTGTAGTTTGTTTTGTAGTTCACCCCTTCGATCATTACGAATTATTTGGTATAGTTTCCTCCCTTCTTCATCGATAAGCTTATAAGTAGCGCTTTTTTCAGGGTCAGCTGTGATAATTCTTTTGCGTAATGACTTTTCGGCCATTAACGCCTGCCAATGTTTCAGGAATTTTAATCTCCTTTCAGTTGCAGCCGTCGGGAGACTCTTGCTCGGGTTGTTCAGGATCTCTTCAAGAGCCAGCCATTCTTTATGTTTTTCCAAGGTTTTTAGCTGGTTTCGCAATGCATCGTCTATTATTTCCTTGTCGTATTTTTTTTCTTCGAGCTGAGCTGTTTCTGTCACAATTTTTTGGCTTAGCTGCGTAAGCTCTGACTCCTGCTTCTCTATCGTGTTGATTACGCAGGCGAGAGAATCTGCGGCGTTTTGTTGTGCCTTCCATTGTTGCCTGGTAAGACGTTGTCGACGTGGCCCAAGTCGTGTCAGTCCGTACTTGGCTGCCACGGACTGATGAAAATCATCTTGCCAAGCTCTCATGGCTTCCGCAAAAGACGCTCGTTGTTCTTTCATGGAGCCGCCAGCAGCTTTCACTTCCGCCGATGCCTTTCTGCCTGGATGAATATCGTTGATCATTTCATATTTAAGCGGCACAGCAAAGAAGTGAATGTGGGGGTATTCTTCGTCGATATGTTCGACAACGCTCCGCAATCGCGTCCCATATTTTTGTTGGAGCCAACGGATAGCGTCCGATTTCATCTGTTGCCACTGTTCGATCTTGTCGACGGGGCAGGAGACCACGCCGACAATCATGCAAATACCATCTCTTCTTAGTTTCCGTCCTTTGGCATCCTTNNCTAACTCCTCCCTCCCAAATTATTGGAGAAGCAGGTTTTTCTACATGGGGGCAATATCCCGAAGTCCGTTCAGCCTCGGCAGCAACGTCAAAGATCGTATGCCCTCCCTTTTTCCCATTGCCAGCAGTTCGCGAATATCCTTCTATATGTGTGAATTGGTAACCCATGATGATTAAGCACTCCGCAGGAGCCGACACTTATCTTGCCAAAGGCAAAGATAAGTAAAGTCGGTTACTTTACTTATTGTAAACCTCATAAAAACAGGGGGTTGCGAGTGTCCGCTTCCCCCTGTTTCCCTTAGGCTGCTCGTCTTCCAGATGCAGCTAGTATCCATTGCTCTACTTCACTTTGAAGCCAACCAACAGAATTGCCACCGAGGCTAATTCTTTGTGGGAATAAGCCCTCTTTTTCCCTTCGCCATAGTGTTGAGGATGATAATCCTGTCATGTAGATAACTTCCTTCCGCCTTATGATCCGATCATTGTGTTCCATTCTGTTTCCTCCTTTTTGTGTGGATTGATCGTAGCTAAAGTGTGATGTCGATTTTTGTAATTGTCAATAAAAATAATATGTTACGTTCTATACTTAATATCGATTATAGAAAAAACAGATTTTGATTTGTTAGGCATTTGGGGGTCATTTTAGGACAAGCCTAATGTGGTGGCGATAGTTGGTTAGGTTGGGTGGGGTAAAATGACCTCAAAAATAATTAATTTTTTTTTGAGGTGGGACACTGTGTGTCTTGGGTGGAATGTTACTTTACCCTGACAAGATGGAGTTTCCGCTGGCGGAATTCTGTCGCATGTGTTTATTAAATCGAGTGTAGTCTTTTGAGATCAGGTGATATTTTGAACAGAACCACCGAGTATTACAGGGCAAACGCCGAGCAGTTTTATCGTGGGGCTGTAGGCTTGGATACCAGTCTTCTGCGGGATAAATTTCTCGACCTTCTCCCCCGGAATGCTCATATCCTTGATGCCGGTTGCGGTTCTGGGCGTGACACGAAAGCCTTCCTCGCCAAGGACTATACTGTCACCGCCTTTGATGCCTCGCCTGTACTGGCGACTAAGGCTGAAGAACTTTGCGTTCAGCCGGTTCTCACGCAGGACAATGGCAGAGGTTTTTTTTATGACAACACAATTTCTTAATATTCAACCTTCTCCACTTGCGTTAGTAGAATCACTGCGTGACATTGGGTATTCAATGGAGTCCGCCGTTGCTGATGTGATTGACAACTCCATTACCGCAGAGGCTGAGAATATCCATATCAGATATAGCTGGAACGAGGGGAACCCTTGGCTGGCTATTGTGGATGACGGTTATGGGATGACCCCTGCCGAACTGACCGATGCCATGCGGCTGGGAAGCAGGAATCCCCTTGAAAAACGAAGTGAGAGTGACTTGGGCAGGTTTGGTCTTGGCTTGAAAACAGCTTCATTTTCTCAATGCAGACAGCTGACGCTGATAAGCAGAAAAGAGGGAGCCCTGGCATGCAGGGAGTGGGATCTCGACCTGATAGAAGATCACCCGGAAAGCGGTTGGCGGCTGCGAG
>DNDT01000275.1 GCA_003487525.1 Flavobacteriales bacterium | reverse complement strand
TAACTAAATGAATGCGAGATTTCTCCCAGGAGGGCCGACAACATTTTTTCATTTTCCGGATTTTCATTTGGAATTCCCTTGCTGACATGAAATACTTCGACCTTTGCCCCGGGTTGCACGCACAAATCCTTCATTTCCTTTAAAATGCCTTCATTCGTTATTTTCTTCAAATCGGTGGCGAGTGCAATTGTGTTCAATTTAGTTATGTCTGCCACCGGAGGAACAATCAACATTGGGTGCTCGACGTTGCGGATTACTCTGGCAGTAACGCTTTCAACAATCATGTCCAGAAATTCTTCGTCTCCTTTTGACCCCATGACGATGAGATCAACTTGGGTATCCACCAGAACGGACTTTATGGAAGAAGAAAGATCTCCCTGGGTTGCCTTCAACACGATGTCAATGCCGGAACCGGGAAATTCCTCCTCAATTCTGAGTTTATCTTCTATCAATCCCTTTTCCGAATTTTTTCGGAGAATTTCCAGCAAACTAAATTGGATTGATCTACCCGTTCTGGGTTGTTCAAATGC
Source organism: Flavobacteriales bacterium (assembly GCA_003487525.1). Classification (GTDB taxonomy): domain Bacteria; phylum Bacteroidota; class Bacteroidia; order Flavobacteriales_E; family Vicingaceae; genus UBA11591. Next base: position 2,341 of record DNDT01000275.1, on the reverse strand, counting down.
ATTGAGCAGTATTATTCGCTTCAACTGCCCATGGTAAAGTCTAATGGCGTAATCAGTGGCATGGCGTGCCACGTCAGTGAAATTTGTGGGAATTAAAATTGTCTTCACTAGCTTCCTTCGGATTAAGTGGTTAATATAGAAAAAATATTCTTTCGCACCTCTTTTTTTAGGTTTGCGTTGCTCTTTTCGACCATTGAATTGAAACTCTTTTTTGCTATATTGGCTTGATTTTAATGGCAGAATAAAATCTCAAACTATGAATAAGATTAAAGCTCTTGTTGCTGGATTAACAATTGTATCCTCACTCATACTGATCGCGCTACCGGTGCCGGTTTCGGCAATTAATGATCCGACCCTGACCGGTGAAGAAACGGTTATGACAGAGCCTCAGCACGATGGGCAGGAAACAAGTCGGGAAAAGAAAAATGACGAAAATGCTGAGGTCCACCACCAGCAGGAGCACGGTCAGGAAGGTGAACATGTGTCCGAACATGGAGACGAAGGAGGACATCACGCGTCGATGGATCCGTTGTTTTTTATCATTCTGGCCCTTATTATCGGGGCGGCCACCAGGCATTTTTTGCAAAAAAGTCCGCTTCCGTTTACGGTAATGTTGTTGATTTTTGGTTTGATAGCGGGGATAATGGCCCGGCTGCATTTTTTTGAAACCTGGAATTTTGGTTTTGCCACGGTTGATGTAAGTATTTTAAGCCGCTCTGTCAAGTGGGCTGCGAATATTGATCCCCATTTACTTCTGTTTACCTTCTTGCCGGTATTGATTTTTGAAGCAGCCTTTGCAATGGACGTTCATACATTTAAAAAGACCCTTACCAATGCAGTTCTTCTTGCCGTGCCCGGAATAATAATTGCGCTTCTGCTTACAGGTGCCATCATGATGGGAATAAAAGAAATGGGCCTTGGGATAAATTTGTGGACCTGGCCCATAGCCCTGATGTTCGGATCGGTAATCAGTGCAACCGACCCCGTGGCTGTTGTGGCCCTGTTGAAAGAACTTGGTGCCAGTAAAAAACTGGGTACGCTTATCGAGGGAGAGTCCTTGTTGAACGACGGAACGGCAATTGTTCTCTTCATGGTATTTTTTCTGGGCATTACCGGTGCCGCCCCTGAAGGTTCACCCATCATCGAGTTTTTAAGGGTTTCTTTCGGAGGCGTGATTGTCGGTGCCGTGATTGGCTACATTTCCATTATGTGGCTGCAAAAAGTGTTCAACGATGCACTTGTCGAAATCTCTGTCATAATCGGTGCGGCCTATTTGACATTTTTTGTAGCGGAGCACTTTTTTGCCGTTTCGGGAGTGCTGGCCCTTGTTTCGCTTGGTCTGATGATGGCAGGTGTGGGACGCACAAGAATTAGCCCCGAGGTTGAACATTTCATGCACGAATTCTGGGAAGTTGCCGGTTTTATAGCAAATACCCTGCTGTTCCTGATCGTTGGGGTGGTCATTGCGGAGCGAAGTATTTTTTCGGTTCAGGATTTTGTGATTCTTGGAATCATCTACATCGGCATCAGTGTTGTTCGTGCCATTGTCATAGCGGTCTTATTCCCATTTATGAAAAAGGCCGGATATGGACTGCCCGTAAAAGATGCGTATGTGGTTTGGTACGGTGCGTTGAGAGGTGCGATTGGCCTTGCATTGGCCTTGATTGTTGCGGGAGTGGACGAAAAATACATACCGCTGGAAATCAGAAACCAATTCCTGTTTTACACCGCAGGCATTGTAACCCTGACCTTGTTGATCAATGCAACCACCATCAAATTTCTTGTGAACGGCCTTGGACTGACCAAGCTTACTCCCGAAAAACAAATGATGGTCAACAGCTCCATGGAGTATATCCGTAACAGCACGGAACGAGCGCTTGAAAAGATTAAGAAAAACCGATACACCAGTAAGGCGAATTTTCAAAAAGTCGAGGAATATCTGCCGAGTCCCGGTGATAAAATGGTGGAGATTGATGCGGAAATGGTATCCTCCATTTATGAGACCAGGAGGCGTATTTTGGAAAAAGAAAAAAGCAGTTACTGGTCTCAGTTCAAAGAGGGTATGTTAGGTCCTTCGGCGGTAAACAGGCTTTCGGACGGGATAAATGACATTATCGATTCCGGTGGTATGAAATCGCTTTCGGACCGAACGGACCTGGAACAGGAGTGGAAAACTCCGGAGCTGCTGAGCAGGGTTCAGGCGACACCTTTCTTGCGAAGAATTGCACAGCGCTTCTTTTTCGAACGACTTGCGGTCAGTTACGATAGTGCCGTAGGTTTTGTCATGGCTCAGGAGGAAACGCTTAAAATGCTGGATAGCATGGTGATAAGCGCCAAGGAT
>DNDT01000047.1 GCA_003487525.1 Flavobacteriales bacterium | reverse complement strand
ACTGCAGCTGGAAATGATGGTCCAAATAATAGCACTATAGGAAGTCCAGGAAAAAATTATGGTTCTGTTACTGTTGGTGCAACTTATAATAACTTGACATCGAGTTTAGTTGCAACTTTAGAAGTGAACCAAAAACCTTTTACAGTAATTCCAATGGTTGGATCTTCCAAATTGGATGAACCCATAGAAGGAAAAATAATTTTTGGAGGGCACGGTAAAGAAAAAAATCTTTCTGAAATAAATGCAACAAATTCAATTTTACTAGTTGAAAGAGGGAGTGACGTTGAAGGAGAGTTACTATATTTTTCAATAAAAGAAAAAAATGCAGCTGATGCAGGAGCAAAAGCTTTGATTGTGTATAATAATGAACCAGGAATTTTTCTTGGAGAATTAACACACGAGTTTATTGAACCAGGATACAAACCAAGAATTCCAGTAGTTTCAATAGACAGAGAAGAAGGCCTGGAAATCAAAAGAATTATTGAAGAAAATAATTCTGCCAGTCTACATCTTTTTTTTAATCCAGATTTCATTGCTCATTTTAGCTCCAGAGGTCCAGTTTCTCCATTTTACATAAAACCGGACATCGTAGCTCCAGGAGCATACATTAACACCACTCAAAATAACGGAGGGTATAATTTTACAAGTGGAACTAGTTATGCTGCTCCTCATGTAAGTGGTGCAGCGGCATTACTGATTCAGAAAAATCCTGGAATTCACCATCATGAAATTAAATCATTATTGTTAACAACCACAGAACCTGTATCTGATGCCTATGGGCAAAAATTTTCATTAAAAGATGCAGGTGGAGGTAGACTCAACATTGGAAAAGCCATTGATGCAACACTGATAATCCAACCACCAAATTTTGTAGCTTTTCTTTCTTCAGACAATCAAATATGGGAACAGATTTTTGAATTGAAATCACTTGTTGGAAATTTGGAGAATATACAAGTAGAATTTGATGGTGCTAAATCTATTGAATTTTCAAAGGTTGTTGAAGGAAATTATTTGAAAACAAGATTGAAAATAACAGGAAATGATTTTGGAGATTATGAAGGAAGAATTATCGTAAATCAAAATGGCGACAAGTACACAATACCATTTTTAATCCATTACACTGAAGGGTCAATTTCAGCATCACAGGATTTAGGGAAATTATTTTTTAAAGTATATTATCCTGATGAATGGAGTTTTACAAAAATCACTATTACAAATAGTAAAAATGCAGAAACTCAAACTATTTCTGCCACACCATCAAACCCAGCATCAATTACCATGTATGAAAATGGATTGTATTGGATTCAAGGGAAAATAAAAGTCAATGATGAATCTTTAGATGTTTATGACATCATTCAAGTAAATACAGTATTACCAGGGACTTTAAGACCATTTGATTTTTTTAATTTGCCAGAAAGACAAATAGGAATAGTAGTAACAATGGTAGTAATAATTGGGTTAATTGGGATTAAGTTTTCTAGACAGAAATCTAGAGAAGTTTAGGGCCCGCATTTTTAATTTCGGATGAAACCCCTTTGAATTTCTCAAAATTATCTACAAACATTTTTGCTAAATTCTTTGCAGATTTTTCATACAAATCTTTATCACTCCAAGTATTTTTTGGATCTAAAATTTCTGGTGGAACATCATCTACTTTGGTTGGAATATCAAGATTAAACAATTCATCATGTCTGTATTCAACTTTGTCAAGTTCTCCAGTTAATGCAGCAGTAACCATTGCCCTGCTGTATTTTATTTTGATTCTAGTTCCTATTCCATATGGACCACCTGACCAGCCAGTATTAATCAGGTAAACAGTAGTATTGTGCTGATTGATTTTTTCACCTAACAGTTTGGCATAAACAGATGCAGGTCTAGGCATAAATGGTGTTCCAAAACACTCAGAAAATACAGATTTAGGTTCTTTAATACCACGTTCAGTCCCAGCCAATTTGCTTGTGTATCCTGACATAAAATGATACATTGCCCCTTCTTTTGTCAATCTAGATACTGGTGGCAATACACCCATTGCATCTGCTGTAAGAAAAACAATTACCTTTGGATGACCACCCACACTAGGAATAACTGCGCCAGGGATGTAATCCAAAGGGTATGCAACACGGGTGTTTTCTGTTAAAGAATTGTCATCATAATCTGGGTGTCCATCATTTAGTACAACATTTTCTAAAACAGCTCCTGGTCTAATTGCATTCCATATTTCAGGTTCTGCCTCTTGACTAAGATTGATACATTTTGCATAACATCCTCCTTCAAAATTAAATACTGTTTTGTCTGACCAGCCATGTTCGTCATCCCCAATCAACTTTCGGTTGGGATCGGCAGACAGGGTAGTTTTTCCGGTTCCAGACAATCCAAAGAACAAGGCTGTATCGCCTCCTTCCCCTATGTTTGCGGAGCAGTGCATGGAAAGCACTTTTTTCTGGGTAGGCAGAATAAAGTTAAGTGCCGAGAAAACACCTTTTTTCGTTTCTCCGGTATAACCGGTTCCACCGATAATGGCCATTTTTTTTGTGAAATTCAAAATAGCAAAATTATGCTGTCGTGTGCCGTCAACCGCCGGATCTGCGAAAAAACCGGTTGCATTAATAACCGTCCATTCGGGTTTAAAATTCTCCAGCTCTTCTTCGGTCGGTCGTAAAAACATATTGTGCACAAACAGGTTTCCCCATGGCAACTCGTTGACAACACGTATGTTCATTCTGTAATCAGGATCGGCGCAGGCATAGGCATCCCTGACGAACAACTCTTTTCCGGAAAGGTACTTGGTCATTTTGTCAAACAATTGATCGAATTTTTCGGGATCAAAAGGAATGTTTATATCACCCCACCATACGAGATCTTTTGTTATATCGTCTTTTACGATAAAGCGATCCTTTGGGGATCTTCCGGTAAACTCTCCGGTGTCAATGGTGATTGCACCTGTGCTTGTTTCAACCGCAAGATTTTTTTCAATGGAAATTTTGCCTAATTCATCACTGGTGAGGTTCCAGAAAATGGTTGCATCAGTTATTCCAAGGTTTTCGATGCTAGCGTTTCCCCCTCGTCTACCCTTATGTGTCATGTTAAAATGATTTGAAGTGTAATTTAAGTTTGGTCCGCAAATTTAGACCTAATCCTTTGAAATTTACCTTAAGATTACTTTTTTATAAACATGACCTTAATCAGTTTTGGAGCTTTTCTATCAATCCCTCCGAAAAGTATATCAAAAAAGCGTCAACGTCAGCGTATCCCAGTTCTCTCGCTAATTTGACATACTGACGAATTTGCTCTTTATGTGAATCGTGAGGTGAACCTGTTTTGTAGTCAATTACAATCATATGGTCCCCTTCGACAACACACCTGTCGGGTCTGAGTAATTTACCCGTGACATCCATCATTTCACGTTCATTGAACACACGCCCCTTCACGTTTACAAAATACCTGTTCACTTCTGACGGTACAATCAGGCCTGTTATTTTTTTCTTTAATGAATCTGCCTTTTCCTGTGAAATATCTCCGAGAAGAACATAATAGGAAAGGACCGACGAAAGCTCTCCGAGATCAACAACACGCGACATGATTTCGTGAATCAGCAAACCCTCACTTATGGCATCCTGACCCGATGACTGTAGATCAAATACATCGGTCTTGTATTTGAGCATAATTCGATCGCGCCACGAAGACATCGGAGAAAGGGGATAACTTAATACCGGCGATTTCTCCGGTGACGTATTCACCTTTTCGTTTGCCTCGTTTCCAAACCTAAAGAAATCTGCATCGACCGATTCATTTAATTCAAGCGACATGCTCTTATACCACAGGGCTTCTTCGGTGATTTTTCCTGACGACTTTGAGGGGATTTTGGACGTGATGTAAAGTCCGTGTTTTGCGCGCGTCGCACCCACATACATAAGATTGACCGTATCTGTAAATGACATTCTCATTTCTTCGTTGTACAGGTCAGCGTAATTGGTTTTGAGCAGATCCTCCGAACATTTTAGCCAGGCTATGGGAATAACCTCACTGTCCTTTTCTTTGGATTCGACCCATATATGAGATTTTCCCGGTTTGATTCTACCATACGAAAATGGCACAATTACCGTGTTGAATTCAAGCCCCTTTGCCTTGTGTATGGTCATAATTCGGACAGCGCTCTTCAATGAAGGGTAGGTTATTGCCAGGTCTTCCTTGTTATCCTCCCACCACTTTAAAAATTCGATCGGGTCGTTGCCGTAATTTCCCATGAACTCCGACACGCAATTTTCGAGGGCTAACATATACCTGTCCTTTCTTTCAGAACCAATAAATGTTTCAATAAGGGTATATACCAGTTCAAGTAAATTTTCCTTGCTCAGGAAATGTACATCCAGATTTATGTCTGCCTTTGCAAAGACGTTTTCAAGTGAAGGGTCACCGGCCCAAATTTCCGGAAGCTTGTCTTCATCAATGTATCCGAGTCCTTTGTTTTCCGCCAGGTATTCCAGAATCTTATAGGCATGCTGTGGATTGCGTCCGGTGTATAAATACAGAAGCCAATTTAATACGAACCGCACACTATGGGAATGATAAAGCTTGAGGCTCTCGTCCGAAATAAACGGAATTTGATTGTCGAGCAAAAGACTTGCCATCATGGTGCATTGAAAACGCGTTCTGCACAACAAGGCGATGTCACCCGAATGAACTCCGGACTGCATAAGCTCCTTGATTTTGTTCACGGCATAACCGGCGGCATTTTCAAGCAATGATTCGTCGGGTAAAAATTTTATCTCCACCACTCCCCCGCTGATGGCAGACATGGATTTTTGCGTGTGGCCGGAGTAAACCGTGTTCAGTTCATCCGGAAACGATGTAATCAGGATTTCAAAAAAATGATTGACAAAACGGACAACATTTTCGGCAGAGCGATAATTCGAATCAAGAAATTTTTCGTTGAAGGCAGCTTTCATATTTCTTCCCAAATCAGAATTTTCAGAAATGTCCAAACTGTTAAAATTCAATTCCGGCAGCCGGTTTAATTGATCGAGCTCTCCTCCCCTCCATCTGTAGATGGCTTGTTTTGCATCGCCGACGATGAGTGAACCAAATCCTTCTGAAAGGCCATTTTCCAACAAGGGAAGCAAGTTGAACCACTGAATCTCGGATGTATCCTGAAATTCATCGATGAGGTAATGGTGGAATTTTTCGCCTATGCGTTCGTATATATAAGGAATGGGATTGTCCTTGACAATTTCAGCGATTATTTTATTGAAATCCTCAAGACGGGCTACGTTGTACTCATCTTTAATAAGGTCGATTTCCTTTTTAACCTCGTTGACGATGGCCAAGGAGTGAATCTGACCGCTGAGCATTCTGCAAAAAGTGTAATGCGGGATATGTGTTTCAATCAGATGTATAAGCTCGTTTAATCCTTGTTCCAGATTCGTCTCAATCGAGATAAACGATGATTTGGCTGTATCACTCGCTTTGGGAGACAACCATTTCGATTCCTCAAGAGTTGCTCTTACATATGAATTTGGCAGGATCATCGGATCTCCCTTGTCAGCAAGGTTAAAAATGTACTTGTGCACTCCGCTTGATCCTCTGTACATATCCGATGCTTCAAGTCCCGTTTGTTCAATAAGTGATTTCAATTCAGATGCCAGGGTATGGATCTCCACGGTCATTGATTTGACCCGAGTACTTAATTCCTTCTGAACATTTATAAAATCACCTAGTTCAAATTTTTCAAACTTCTTAAGGTAACCTCTGCCATCCGATCGCATAAGCTCTCTGGTCAGATCGAACAAATTAACCTCGACGTCATAGTTTTGTTCTTCTGTAAACTTGTATTCCGAATATGCCAGCAATACGTTTGACAACTTTTCATCGTCACTCATTTTTTCAAACAGGCCATCGACAATTTTTCGAATAAGCCGATCTTCCTTCAGTTCTATTTCAATATTCGAAGGAATACCCATTTCGAATGAAAAGCTTTTGACAATCCGGTTGACAAAATGATCGATTGTCGAAATGTTAAAATCACCGTAGTTGTGAATGAGGTTCTGTAAAATCGAACTTGCCCGCTGACGAATAATCTCATGATCAAGTCCCGTTTCTTTTGACAAGTCACTGGCCAGGTCCATTTGTTTTTCAGCCCCGGATGAAATGCCTTTCAACGCCGCAATGATGCGTTCCTTCATTTCGTCCGTGGCCTTGTTGGTGAACGTTATGGCCAAAATATGCCTGAAATAATCCGGAGCAAGACTGCCTAACAGATGAGTCAGGTATTGTTTTACGAGCGCATACGTCTTTCCGGAACCGGCCGAAGATTTTACTACATGAAAATGCAAAGTTGTTCTTTGGTTAATTTCGTTTTCAACTTAACAATGGTAATATTACGTTGTCTTTTTCCACAATCCTAAAAATATATTTGCTTCTTTATAAAGGAGAGGCAACTTTCTGAGATGAGAATGCGTTATTGAGAATGAATATGAACACTGTATCTAAAATTACGGCAATTTTAATGCTTGTTACGAGCCTTGCATTGACTTCCTGCTCCAAGGAGGAGGAAATGGGTTGTTGGCCACCGCTGGATGTGCCGGGGGATTCGGCCAACGTGATAATGATATTTAACGCAACCACGAATGGGCAACCGCTGGAATTACTGAAAAATTTCAAGGACCCTTTGGGAAGGACCATGCAGGTTGAATTACTGAAGTTTTATGTTTCAAATGTTTTCGTCTCTTTCAATGGAGCTTCAACACTTTTAAAGAAAGCGGCTCTCGTGATTCTCGTTGACCCCAACGTAACGGATACGACAAAAAAACACAATGAGATTGCACTAAAAATACCCTATGGAAACTATGATAGAATTACTTTCTCCGTGGGTCTTGATGTTGTTCAAAATGCCGGTGATCCGACCAAATATCCAAGCGCTCATCCGCTTTCAATAAATCAAAACACCTATTGGGATGCCTGGGGTAAGTACAAATTCTTTATGATTGAAGGAAAGGGAGACTGGGACGGAGACGGAACCTTGACAAATATATACGGATATCATACCGGGTTTGATGAATGTTACAGATCAATCAGCTTTGAAAAAATGCTGACGTTGGATGCGACCAATAGCAATGAAACATTAAACGTGAACTTTGAAGTAAACGATGTGTTCTTTGGAAAGGATACCCTGGATATGAAACTACACCCTTCCTGGCACGGAGACATCAATACAATAGAAACGGCCTTTATTATTTCCGATAATTTTCAAGAAGGCCTTAGACTTAATTAGATGAGGAATATACTTATACTGCTTTCATTCATGTTCATTCTTCTCTCCTGTTCAAAGGAAGAAAAAGAAGATCTGCCAAAAGACCCCATTATCCTTCCTCCGTACAACCCGACGTATGTAGACCTGAATGACCGGCTGCCATCTTATCTGCCAAGAATGGATATCCCGGCTGACAATAAAACAACGATCGAGGGAATTGAACTTGGGCGGGCCTTGTTTTATGAACCTTTGTTATCCGGTGACGGAACGCAATCTTGTGGGTCTTGCCATAATCAGTCTTATGGTTTTACCGATAATGGAAAGAAATTCAGCACGGGTATTGATCAGGTAGAAGGAAACAGAAACTCCATGCAGATAATAAATGCAGGTCTGAGAACTTCTTTTTTTTGGGACGGTCGGGCTGCCACCTTGGAAGACCAGGCTTTTGGACCCGTGACAAATCCAATTGAAATGCATGAAAAATGGCCCAGGGCGGTTGCTAAAATCAATGATATCAGCACCTACCGTGAAATGGGTTACAAGGCGTTCGGTGTTGTTCAGCTCGATTCGGTATTGATTTCAAAGGCAATTGCACAATTTGAACGTTCAATTATTTCCGGAAACAGTAAATACGATCGCTGGAAAAAAGGGGAATATCAAATGACGCCTCAAGAGGATTACGGAAGAAAATTATTCAACAAGGACAGGGATGAAATCAGAGATTCCCTGGGAAATGTTATTCAGGTAATTCCCGGTGCCGATTGTTTTCACTGCCACGGGGATCTCAGCGATTTCACGGACAATTTGTTTCACAACAATGGAATGGATGAAATCTTTACCGATCCGGGAAGGGAAAAAGTTACCGGAAATGCATACGACCGGGGAAAATTTAAAGTTCCAACCTTGCGCAATATTGAACATACAGCACCTTACATGCACGATGGCCGGTTTAAAACCCTGGATGAAGTAATAGATCATTACAGTGACGGGCTGGTGCATTCCGCAACCATAGACCCACTCATGAAGAATGTCGACATTGGTGGTGTCCGCTTGAGTCTTTCTGAAAAAGCAGCGTTAAAGGCTTTTTTACTGACCCTCAGTGATCCTGATTTCCTGGACAATCCCGATTACAGCGAACCACCACCATTATAAGTTAAACCTGTTTATTCAGGCAACCATTTCATTTATTTAGCGTCATCTGCATTAGTTGCCCCAATATCCATAGAGGGTATGTAGAAATTTGTATTTTTGTTGACTTAAGAATCAGATATGAAGAGAAGTACGTTGACAGGACTGATAATAGTCCTAAGTGTATTGATAACAGCCTGTAGCAAAACAGAGCCGGACCCGGGCCCACCTCCGCCACTTTCTAAAATAACAAAGCTGAAAATACGCTTTACCCAAAATGTAAATGGCGTCGATCTCAGTCCTACTGATACCATAGCGTACACAAATCTTTCTCAAAACTTATATAGCGTAAAATCCATGAGGTATTTGATTTCAAATATCCGCCTCAACGATTACAACTACAATAACTATGAAATCGATCAATACCATCTTGTCGATGTAAAAGATGAGAGTACATTGCTCTTCGAGGTGGAAAAGGATTTTCCAACCGGACATTATGCTTCTATTTCGCTCTTTGTCGGTTTTCTAGAAGGAGATAATATTACAGGAAAGTACCCGGATCTGAGTAATTTGTCCCCTTCCTTGAATTATCCCCTTGCTTACGGCGGAGTCGGTGGTTATTACACCCTTCAGATGAGCGGTCGTTTTTTTAGCGATCCATCAGACCAGGTAGCCGATCCGTATGATTTGGGACTTGGGGGCAATACCCTGGTGATTACAGCTCAGGATTCTTCATGGCAACCCAATGAAATAGTAGCCTCACTCAAGGATAGTGGCTTTGAAGTACCCGATGGCACGGAATCAGTGACCGTCGAGATAAAACTTGATGTAAACCTGCTTTTTGAATCCAGATGGGGCATTGCGAACTTTAACCTCGATCAACACAATACCCTATTGGAAGTCGACAACATTGGAAGTGCAGAACTCTCAAAAAATCTGTCCACTGCCTTTAAAATGGGAAGTGTGACGTACAACGAGTAAAAAATTAAGTCTGTGGAATGAAAAAGGTATCCTCTCAGGATACCTTTTCTTTTATGTGGTTAAGCGGTATCTTTTCGTTGTTTGCCAAACGGTAGCACTTGAGTTTATCCGCAAATACCGAAGATTTATAGATGGAATTCCCGAGCAACATGCGGACGCATTCCTGAATTCCTTCAACAATTGACGGGTGCGGTAGTATCATGTGAGCCAGTTCGTCAATTCCACGATTCATGTACATGATTAACGCAACTCCCTGAATGGCGCTAGACGCATGCTCACCTACTGCCCTCATACCAAGGATTTTCATCTCGTCATCATCCGTGACGATAATTTTGAAAAAACCATTGGTAAGCCTCATGGCAATCGCTCTGGCAATCATGGAGTAATCGATTTTTGCAATTCGCACCGGGATGTTTTTCTCCATGGCTTCCTGTTCATTCATTCCCACTGCGGCTACTTCTGGCGACAGGAACATGATGGTTGAGATGTTGTTGTAATGAATTGGTTCGATGGGAAAATCGGCAAACATTTTTACCACGGCATGTCTCGCTTCTCGTTCTCCGACATTGACCAATGCCAGATGGCCCGATATATCACCCACAGCATAGATATGTGGTACATTCGTCTGTGTATCGATATCTCCAATATGCAAGCCGCGCTTGCTCATCTGCACCCCTGCATTTTCAAGATTCAGGCTTTCTACGTTTGGTACCCTTCCAACCGATAACAACGCCTTTTCGACCCGTATCACTTCCGTTGACCCGTCCTGATGTTCCAGTTCGTACTCCACCTCTCCATCGACAATGACCATCCGTTTCAGATTGGAACTTCCATGAACAACAGCACCCATCTCCTTTAATTGGTCCGAAACGACCACAGAGATGTCCTCGTCTTCAAAGGGTAGAATTCTGTCCGCTTTGTCAATTAAATAAACTTTGGTCTTTCCAAAATTCGCGAGAATGGTTGCAAACTCGCAACCAATTACCCCTGCTCCAAGAATGACGAGACTTTTCGGGAATTCGTCCATGTGCATGATTCCGTCACTGGTCATGATGATTTTTTCATCGACAGGGATGTCTTTCAACATTCTCGGCCTGCTTCCGGTCGCAATAATGGTATTTTCGGCGTAAACCGTATAGGATTCACCATTCTCCTTGGTGATGAGAATTTCCTTATCTGTGACAAAACTCCCCAGTCCCCTTTCGTACGTGATTAATTTTGAAGCGCTATGAATAATCCGCAGGTGACAACTCAACTGAAATTTACGGTCGAATATGGCATCTTCAATGACGCCTTTTACCTTGGAAAATTTTATATCGAGTGCTTCAGAAGAATCGCTCAACTCGTTTTTGGCAATCCTGTACTTTGTGGAGAGTTCCCACATTGTTTTTGATGCCAGGGCACCGTCGTAAATTCCAGCTCCACCAAGCTTTTCTTTTTCTATCAGTATAACCCGTTTTCCGAAATCAACAGCGCGCATTACACCCGCGTAACCTGCAGGTCCCCCGCCAAGAACACACAAATCATATTTCTCCATATCTTATTACAGATAAAAAATCAATAATGTACCCGGAAAACTTTTTAGATCTCTTCGATCCATCCATATGGATCCTTTATGTTACCGTATTTAATGTCTGAAAGGGTTTTGGCAATTTTGGTCGAAACCGTCCTTTGTTCCACCGGAGGTAAACTCAAGTCAATGCCATCCACTCCGATAGATTCAATGATGGTTATATTCGCTGCTGTACCCATGCCAAACGCATCATTCAATTGCCCGGCTTTATGTGCTTCTACCAGCTCATCGACACTAATTTTACGCTCTTCCACCTTATAACCGAGATCTTTGGCCAGATGTATAACACTATCCCTGGTAATACCGGCAAGGATGGTTTCATTTTCAACTGAAGGGGTTACCAATACATCTCCAAACACAAACATTACATTCATGGTGCCGGCTTCTTCAATGTATTTGTGTTCCCTGCTGTCGGTCCAGATAAGTTGCTGATAACCCTCCTTGGCTGCCAGACTTGAAGGATACAAAGCCGCAGCGTAATTTCCGGCTGCTTTTGCGTATCCAACTCCTCCTTCTACGGCCCTGGAATACTGACGTTCAACCCTGACGCGCACCGGACCTTTGTAGTAATTTGATGCCGGACTGCATATGATCATGAACTTGTACTTGGTGGAAGGTTTTACACCCAAAAATACCTCGTCCGCAAAAATGAAGGGTCTGATGTATAGGGAACATCCCTCTTTGGCCGGAACCCATTTTGCATCCAGTCGGATCAGCTCGGTCAAGGCGGTCATGAACATTTCTTCAGGAATCTCAGGCATACACAAACGCTGAGCACTTATGTTGATGCGACGTGCATTTTCAGTTGGTCTGAACAGGCGGACCCTGCCACCTTTGTCTTTATAAGCTTTCATTCCTTCAAAAACAGACTGTCCGTAATGAAGGGTGCTTGTACCCGGATTCATTGATATATCTCCATAGGGAACGATACTCATCGGACCCCAGCTTCCATTCCGAAATTCACAAATAGCCATATGATCGGTAAAGTCTTTACCAAAAATAAGATCGGATGGATCTGACTCTACCAACTTTGATGTTTCGCTCTTTACTATTGAAATATTTGGTTTCTCTGTTGTAAGCATATTACGTATTTACTGCACAATTTACAATTAATTGAACTAAGGTGAAAATCGATTTTATATTCAATTTTGCCAAAGCTCTGACAACATTAACTTCAATTTGTTTGTATACATCACCTTCGGGTCTGTTTTTCAGCACTTTTCCTGTCAGTTTTCCGAATAATTCAAGGTATCGATTTGATACGCGATGTACAATAACATCGTCCATTGTCGGCATTTTCTGACCTTCAAGACCCTGAAAATTATTTTCCATAAGCCACTCTCTAATGAACTCCTTTGACAGCTGTCGTTGTTTCTCTCCCCTGGATTGCAATTCCGAATACGTATTAAGGTAAAAATACCTGGACGAATCGGGCGTATGGATTTCATCCATCAACACTATTTCTCCATTCAAAAAACCAAATTCATATTTTGTGTCGACCAGGATCAGACCCATTTTCCGTGCATATTCCGTGCCCCGCTTAAACAATTGTCTGGTTATCGATTCAAGCCGATTGTACACCTCCTCGGTAACAATTTTATTTCTGACTATTTCGGCTGCGCTAATATCCACATCATGACCATTGTCGGCTTTGGTAGCCGGTGTGATAATGGGGCTTGGGAAAGGGTCGTTTTCTTTCAATCCATCCGGCATAATTTCTCCGCACAATTCTCTCCCTCCTTCACGGTAAACCCGCCATGCGTGTCCCGAAAGATATCCACGAATAACCATCTCGATTCTTATGGGCTCGCACTTGACCCCTATTGCCACATTCGGATCGGGAGTATCAATTAACCAGCTTGGAACAATATCCTTGCACATGGTTAAGAAAAACGCCGCTATTTGATTCAATACGGCTCCCTTATTTGGAATATTCCTTGGCAGAATAAAATCGAAAGCCGAAATGCGGTCGCTTGCAACCATCACCAGGTACTTGTCCGCTATTTCATACACGTCTCTGACCTTTCCTCTGTAAAATCCCGTCTGCTGAGGGAAAACGAAGTTAGACTCATTTATTGTCTGAATGTTTGTTGTCATTTTTTGCTGTCGTATGCCTTTATTATCTTTTTTACCAATGGATGTCGCATGACATCTTTGTCGTTGAATTTAATCACCTTCACCCCGTCAAGCCTTCCGAGTAAAGAAAGGCCTTGTATCAGTCCGGATGAAACCTTCAGCGGCAGGTCTATCTGCCATACATCACCTGTCACAA
>DNDT01000410.1 GCA_003487525.1 Flavobacteriales bacterium | reverse complement strand
ATTCCGGTCGATTCAATGGATTACTACTTATCTGAATGTTCCGGAATAATCATGACCGGTGGAGAAGATGTGAACCCATCGTTATATGGAAAGCCGGACTACAAAGATGTATGTGAGATGCCGGACAATTTTCGGGACAGCATTGAAAAAGTCATGATTCTTTACGCGATGAATCAAAAAAGACCAATTCTGGGAATATGCCGCGGGCAGCAGATCATCAATGTGGTGAACGGTGGCACACTCATTCCGGACATACCAAGTGCCTTCCCCAATAGCATTATCAATCACCGAAGCAAAAGTGACAGCGCACATTTGGTGACGGCACTGGAATATTCGTGGATGGATTTTCCCGGTGAGAGTCGAATTCATTACGTAAACAGCAGGCATCACCAAAGCATTGACCGGATTGCCGAGGGTTTTAAGGTGGCGGCAAAGTCGGCAGATGGCATTGTAGAATCAATAGAAATTGAAGATCCTCAACATCCATTTTTCATTTGTGTTCAGTGGCATCCGGAAAGTTTGAGAGACAGCCTGGCAAGTGTTTTGGGAAATAAATTTCTGGAGTCGTTGAACTGATTCTCAAGTTGAAAATTCAAATGCCTTCGCCAAAAGACATTTTACACAGATCATCTAAAAAATTAGCCCTTCAGGCTGCTCAGTTGGCTTCTACCTCCGCAGAGTTTCGTGAAGAATTGCTGACTCTTGCGCTTCGGAATGAAATGCCGTTCAGTTCGCGAGCTGCCTGGGCATTGTTAAGTGTGGCTGAACAGCGACCTGATTTGGTTCTTCCATCCATCAATCTCATATTGGACAAAGTGGATGCCATTGAAAATCACACGCAGATCTCCAGCTTACTGAGACTATTTGATGCACTTGACATGGATTTGGACGAATGCGGCAAGTTATTTGATTTTTGCATTCACATGTTACGCGTCCCTCTCGAACGGGAATATTCTCGTGCGATTGCCATGAACATCCTGCTCAAATTCGCAAAATCCTATCCTGATCTCATACCTGAGATCAAAGAGCAAATCACCATTGCCATGCCAAATTTCAATGCCAATCATGCCAAGCGAAAAGCGGCTGCAGTGCTGAAGTTGTTGAGTCGGTGAGGCGTTGATTTTTAACCATTTAACCTCTTAACCTTTTCCCCACCTGTTAAACATACTCTCATTCCCCTGCTGCCCACCGGTGTGAACAGCCAATATTCTGGATCCGTTCTCCAGCTCCCCATTTTCACTCATTTTTCGCAGGCCGAGCATCATTTTTGAGGTGTAAATCAGGTCCAGTTCAATGTTGTGGTTGATCTCAAAATCCATGAAAAAATCAACCAGTTCACTGTTCATTTTGGCAAATCCACCGAAATGATAATCGGTTACTATCTTCCAGTTCGATTTTTTGCGATGCGTTGTTCCGTAAGTCTTGTCATAATCCAGGAGCAATTGACCAATATCATCCGATAAAAACTCACCTCCCTTTAACGAGCTGAACCCAAGTATCCGAAGGTTTTCCGAAGCGGATACAATCAAACCGGCCAGCGTTCCGCCCGAACCGACGGGACATGCGATCACGTCATACGCATCAATTCCATCCAGGATCTCGCTGCACCCTTTTACAGCCAATACATTGGAACCTCCCTCGGGCAATTTGTAATAGTCCTTCATCCCGAGAAAGTCGTCCAGGTTAACCTTGCCTTTTTTCCATTCCCGGTATGTAATGCGGTCGATGAACTTCAGCTTCATCCCTTGCGATTCTGCCTTGGACAGTGTGGTGTTGTTCCAGGATGACGATTCGCCCCTGATCACGCCTGTTGTTCCAAAGCCGTATTTCTCACCTGCAGAAGCAACAGCGGCAATGTGATTCGAGAAAGCTCCTCCGAATGTGACCAGCTCATTTAACCCAACACGCCGCATTTCCTCAATGTTGTACTTCATCTTAAACCACTTGTTTCCCGGCACATCGACGTTCACCAGATCGGTGCGCAGCAAGTCGCATTGCAACCCAAGGTCCGGATGGAAAAAATGCGTTAATGGATCCACTTGAATGGCCACAATCTTCGTATCAATTCGTAAATCTATTGGATTAACATTTCCGGCTGCCCGATTTCGGGAAATTTCTTTCCTTTTCCACGCGCTGCGACCCATGCTTTCGGCTTTCATTCAATTATTGATAACTTTGCACCCCACTGCACAGACAGGGAATCGGACGGACAATGAAAATCAATAACCTTGAACTTGAAGACGACGAATTTTACTATTCTCAGGAGGGATACATTGTTTTTACGGAGAAATACCTGTTAAAAAGAGGACATTGCTGTGAAAATGCGTGCAAGCATTGTCCCTATGGTTTCAAAAAGACGAAAAAGACAAAACCCAATTTCAAGGCACTATGAGTACAGTTGAAGCTGAAGATTTCAAACGGGAAATTCAACAGGGAATTCCGGATGAATTGCCCACTCCCAATCAATATGACCCTCGAGTAAATCACGCACCCAAAAGGCAGGACATTTTGTCGAAAGAAGAAAAAATCCTCGCCATAAAAAATGCCTTGAGGTATTTTCCTGAAAAACATCACGCCGTACTTGCCCCGGAGTTTGCGCATGAACTTAAAACCTAC
>DNDT01000319.1 GCA_003487525.1 Flavobacteriales bacterium | reverse complement strand
TCCCTTGCCTTTTCAATCATCGAATCTGTAAAATCTATCCCGATTACTTTACCTTCGGCTCCTGTTTCGTGCCTTGCCACAAAGCAGTCATTTCCGGCCCCGGAACCGAGATCAATAACAGTATCTCCCCTATTTATCAACGCAAACTGAGTGGGAAGACCGCACCCCAGACCCAGATCAGCATCCGGATTATATCCTTCAAGCTGAGAATAATCATCCATCATGATGTTGTATATTTTATTGGAGGCGTCTGTCGCCCCGCAACAAGAGGAAGCGTTGTGTTCTTTATTTTGATGAGCAATTTGACTGTACTTTTCCTTTACAATGTTCTTTAAATCTTCTGATGAGTTCATGTTAACAACAGTTTGTTTGGTTTACTTCAAGGATTTTATCTAAGTGCAACCTGAGTTTTTCATTCAGGTATTTGTATTTCTCCAGATCTATGCAGTAGCAGGTTTTAGGGCCTTCAATACTGCCTTTGATCAGTCCGATGTTTTTCAATTCTCTCAAATGCTGTGAAACGGTTGATTGTGCCAACGGCAGTGCATCGACAATGTCACCGCAAATACACGAGTTTTGTTCTGCCAAATACCGAAGAATAGCCAATCGTGCCGGATGACTGAGGGCCTTCGCGAAGGAAGAAATCTCCTGATCGTTTATCGAAAATTCTGTTTTTTTATTGACTGCCATAATGTATATCGCAAATATACGATAAAAGGAATTCAATTGAATTATTGTCACCTTTTTATGTTACAATTTAATGGGATGTTGATTCTCAACCGACGTAATAATTACATTTGAGAAATGCCCCTCATTGATTCCGGTCACATCCGATTAGTTAATAAACTTACTTTCAGAAAGGTTTGGAATGCAGTTTTGCTGTTGATTTCGTATCACTATTCCAGGATTTCAGGATACAATATCCAAAGGGGTTGGCCAATGAGTTTGGCCATAGAACCCACCACGGCGTGTAATCTTCGCTGTCCCGAGTGCCCAAGTGGATTAAGGTCATTTACCCGTCCTACCGGCAATCTGAAACAGGAGGGATTCCGAAGCCTGATCGATCAACTCAAAGGCACCGCGCTTTACCTTACATTTTATTTCCAGGGGGAACCTTATATAAATCCTGATTTTCTTGAGATGGTATCCTACGCTTCATCGAATGGATTGATCACCTCAACCTCGACAAATGCACATTTCCTGTCCGATGAAATGGCAAAAAAGACCGTGGAATCAGGATTAGACAGACTCATTATTTCAATTGACGGGACGGATCAGGAAACTTATGAATCATACAGGATTGATGGAGAACTTGCAAAAGTTATGGAAGGCACCGAGAACATTGTTAAATGGAAAAGGAAACTGAATAGCAAATCACCGGAGGTGGTGTTTCAGTTTTTGGTCGTAAAACCCAATGAACATCAAATTGATGATGTAAAAGCTCTGGGTGAAAAGCTTGGAGTTGACAAAGTGGTGCTGAAATCGGCTCAGATTTACGACTATGAATTTGGACATGAGCTTATCCCCGACAATGCCAAATACAGCCGGTACAAAAAGAACAAAGACGGAACCTGGTCCATAAAAAACGAATTGAAGAATCAGTGTTGGAGAATGTGGTCATCCTGTGTGGTCACATGGGATGGAGATGTTGTACCCTGCTGTTTTGATAAAGACGCCCGGCATAAAATGGGCAATGCTTTCACGAGCTCTTTTAGGGAAATCTGGCGCAGTGCTCCGTATAATTCATTTCGAGAAGCAGTACTACTCGGACGCGATCAGATTGAAATCTGCAGAAATTGTTCGGAAGGGACCAGGGTTTGGGTATGATGAAGAGTGAGAGTGAGAGCGGGAGCGAGATTGAAGGAGGGGAAACAGTCAGATATTTCAACCATTCCCCTTATCCCCCAAGATATTATCTCACCTTGAATTGAGCTTACTTAAGCCATAAGTCCGTACTTTTGCATTCGCTAACGTGAGATCAAGGCTGCCCATACTTATTTTTTTACTGCTCGTCATCTTTTTAATCGAGCTTTATACTTATTCCGGAATAGCTCCTTACATCATTGAATTACAGAACCATTGGTATTGGGTAGCCTATTACCTTTTGGCTGCTCTTTCCGTAATTAGTGCGGTTGTATTTGTAAATAGCACGAAAGAAAAATTACCGGGTGTACTAAAGAAAGCATCATCAAATGTATTTGCGGGCCTGGCCCTGACCTTGATTTTAACAAAACTGTCCTTTGTCACCGTCATCTTCGCCGAAGATGTTTATCGGTTTGCTCATTTGACTTTACAAACTGCAATGTCGTTTATGAGGGATTCAGAGACATCTGTGGAAATGATTTCCAGAAACATTGCCGTGGCGAAAGTCGGACTTGGAATTGCCAGCATCCCCTTCATTTCATTTATTCACGGGATTACAATTGGCAAATACAAATACAAGGTCAAACACATTAAGCTGAACTTTGAGGACTTACCCGCTTCATTTCACGGGTATAAAATCCTGCAGTTTTCGGACATGCACGCGGGTAGTTTCGATAGTCTCGAAAGGGTAAGGAAGGGAATTGCCAGGATGCAGGAGCAAAATGCCGATCTTATTCTCTTTACCGGAGACATGGTAAATAACCACGCGGATGAGATGAAGCCCTTTGTTGAAATGTTGTCCGAATTAAAAGCAAAGGATGGCAAGTTTTCAATTCTGGGTAATCACGATTACGGAGACTACATTCATTGGGCAAATTCGGATGCCAAACTTCAGAACCTGTATAAATTGATAAATTATCAGGATCAGGCGGGATTTAAAATGTTGCTGAACGAAAATGTCGAGATAAAAAAAGGCAATGACACGATACGTCTTGCCGGGGTTGAAAATTGGGGTAAACCGCCCTTTCCACGGCATGGGGATCTCCAGGAGAGTCTTGAGGGAATTGGAGAAAATGACTTCACCATTTTAATGTCTCATGACCCTAGTCACTGGGATTTGGAGGTCATTGAAAATAAAAAGAAGATTCATCTGACACTGAGTGGTCATACGCATGGCATGCAGTTGGGGGTTGATATACCCGGATTAAAATGGAGCCCTGTTAAATACCGATATCCGAGATGGAGTGGGTTGTATCAGGAATTTGGCCGTAAACTCTACGTAAACAGTGGTTTTGGATTTCTTGGATTTCCGGGTCGCGTTGGAATTTACCCGGAGATTACGGTTCTGGAACTCTGCGCCGGGAAATGATAAAGGAAATCATTTCCATTCAGCTTATACCGTCATAATATCTTTCTCTTTCTTGGCTAATTTTTCATCTACCCGGTGAGAATATGAAGTGGTCATATCCTGAATAACAACCTCCATGTCGTGGGCCAAATCTTCCGAAAAATGCTCTTTCATTAATTTTTTAATGTCGTCGTTGGCATCCTTGCGCGCATTACGGATACTGATTTTCGCGTTTTCTCCCTCGTGTTTTGCTTGTTTGACCAGGGCCAACCTGCGTTCCTCTGTCAATACGGGAACATTTATCATGATCATTTCACCGTTGTTCTGAGGATTCAATCCCAAATTTGAATTGATGATGGCACGTTCTATGACTTCCAGCATTTGTTTCTCCCATGGCTGAATTGAAAGAGTTCTGGGATCCGGTGTATTTATATTGGACACCTGATTCAGCGGAGTCGTTGCTCCATAATAGTCCACGTAAACACTGTCCAGCATACTTGGGGTTGCTTTACTGGCTCTTATTTTCAAAAGTTCATTGTCAAGATGTGCGATGGCCTTATCCATTGATTCTTTGGCCGCATCTTTGATAAAATCTAATTCTTCTTGCATCACGTTGTGGTTATACTTAGATATTGACTAAGGTTCCCTCGGG
>DNDT01000446.1 GCA_003487525.1 Flavobacteriales bacterium | reverse complement strand
CACGTCGAACAGGGGTCTTTGCGGGGCGTTCAACACCAATGTGATCAGAGAGACAATCCGAATCATCAATGAGCGAGAGTCAAAGAATCACATCACCGTTCTTTCAATTGGCAAGAAGGCCGAGGATTTTTTCAAAAAGACGGACTATGGTGTCATAGGAACCATGCTTCCGAAAAACCTCTCAAAGGTTTTTGACAATTTGAATTTTGACTACGTTTCAAATGTATCGGGAAAGATCATGCAGGCCTATGCAACCAAGCAGTTTGACGAGGTGCTTTTGGTCTACAATGAATTCAAGAATGCAGCGGTACAAAATGTCAGGACGGAGGTATTTCTTCCTATCCTGCCTCCAAAAGAGGAAGAAGAAGGAAATTCGGGCGATTATATTTTTGAGCCTGAAAAAAATGAAATTGTCGATGAGCTTATTCCCAAGTCACTGAAAATTCAGCTTTACAAGGCAATTTTAGATTCTCATGCATCGGAACACGGAGCCCGGATGACAGCCATGCACAAGGCCACGGACAACGCAAGTGACCTGATTAAGGAGCTGAAACTCAGCTACAATAAAGCTCGTCAGGCGTCGATTACAGGAGAAATTCTTGAAATTGTGGCCGGCGCGGAAGCACTTAGCTGATAGCTTTCCATTTTCCTTCTTGTTTTGATTCCAAAAGAATGTTGTATGGCATTTAATTAAGGTAATTTAGCGTTCCAACGTTCAGTCAGGTGGAATTACTAATTCAGTTTTTAAATGCACTGATTTCTCTTACGCGAGAAATGGCACCGTATCTTCTTCTGGGATTTATCGTTGCCGGAATACTGCACGTATATGTTCCCGAAGGCGCTTTTAACAAATGGTTTGGAAATAAAAATCTGAAGTCTGTTGTTTACGCGGCTTTAATGGGAATTCCGCTTCCCCTTTGTTCTTGCGGAGTCATACCGACCGGGATTTCAATTTATAAGGAAGGTGCTTCAAAAGGGGCAACGGTATCATTTCTTATTTCAACGCCTCAGACCGGAGTAGATTCCATTATGGTCACCTATAGCCTTCTGGGCTTTCCTTTTGCCCTGGCACGCCCTTTTATTGCACTGGTCACGGGAGTGCTTGGAGGCTGGGTCGTAAATAAAACCGATGATGACGAATCGACCATTAAAAAAAATGAATCGAATCATGCTGACAAAGCTCCATCCATGAAAAGAGAACATTCCTTAAAGCGGATTTGGTCTTATGCATTTGATGAATTTCTTGGTGATATAGCAGATTGGTTGCTGATCGGACTACTGCTCGCCGGAGTCATTTCAGTGATTATCCCGGAAGATTTTTTCAAATCGGTCTATCTAAAAAACGAGTTAAGCAGCATGCTCATCGTGCTTGTAGCTTCCATTCCATTCTATGTCTGCGCTACAGGTTCGGTGCCCATTGCGGCTGCTCTGCTTATGAAAGGGTTGAATCCCGGCGCTGTTCTTGTGTTTCTGATGGCCGGTCCGGCTACCAATATGGCTACCATGACCGTCATTTCAAAAACCCTGGGAAAAAAGACCCTGATTATCTACATTGGTTCACTTGTGGTTGGATCGATCGTTTTTGGCCTTTTGATAAATCACCTCTTTCCCAAAAGTTTTTTTAATGCGATATCTGTTTCAAACGGACATCATGCGGGTAGCATATGGATATGGGTGGAATGGATTTCGGTCTTATTTTTGTCATTGATATTAATTCGTTTTTATAGCATGAAATTTATGAACTTCCTCAGAAAGCAGAAAGGTGAAAAGAGCGTCTCAACCCAGGAGTTGACTATCGGTGTAACCGGTATGACCTGTGAAAACTGTGCGGCCAGGGTCGAAGCAAGTTTGTTGCAACTCGACACGGTTAACGAGTCAAAGGTTAATCTGCAAAATGGTACCGTGCAAATCAAGGGAAATAACATCGTGGTTGAAGAACTAAAATCCTCTGTGGAGAAAGTTGGGTACGGATTCAGTAAATTAATCGAAGAATAATGACCGGCAAAGCCTTGGCAAGAATGCTTCTGCCGATGGCCTTCATCGCTTTCCTGACTTCGTGCGGGGAAAAATCTCCTGAAGCGGAGGGTCAGATCATTCCGCGGGAAAAGATGATTGACATATTGGCCGATCTTCAGATTTTTGAATCGACACATCAAATATTAATGGATAAGAGCAAAAATGAGGAAGTTGAAAAACGAAGGGCGGCAAGATATCCGGAAATATATGGATCGGACACGGCGAATTTGGCAAATGATAAAAACAATCCGAACGATTTGACACGGGATTATAAATGGGTTTTTGACCACTATCAGGTTACCGAAGAGGCCTTTCGCGAATCGGTCGATTTTTATTCAAACAATCCGGAGGATTTTGAACACATGTACGACGAAGTCCTGATTCGTATATCGGAAAAAGAGGCAGAATTTACTTCCTCATAATCGGATGTAAAAAATTTTTTGTGGTATCCGAAACGGATTGCTGAATCGGGATAAAATCAAGGTTCAGTAATTCCCTTATTTTTCTGTTTGAATAGTACTGTGTATCAAGGGCAATTTGTGCACTTTCCTTTGTGATGACCGGGTCCGAATTGCGTATGGCACAGCGTATTTTTTCCAGCCTCCAGGCAATCTCACTGATCATTCGGTTCGCCCTGATGGTCGGGGCATTTAAATCGAGACCTTTTGCAATAAACGAAATGAGTTCTTTAAAGCTTAAGTTTTCACTTACAACAATATACTGCTCCCTGAAAACATTTTTATCCATCAATGATTTCATCACCTTAACCACATCCCTGACGTCCACAAATCCATTGATTCCTTCGGTATAATAAGACAATCCGTCCCATACCCGGGAAAAAAGAGCCGAACTACCGGAATTCCAGTTGCCTGAACCAATAATGGTTGACGGATTGATGATGACCGCGTTTAAGCCTTCTTCAACAGCCCTCCACACTTCTAGTTCAGCCAGATACTTGCTGATTCCATAAACGCTGGAACGCTCATTTTCTTCCCTTAATGCAGACTCGTCAATTGCCTGGTTGCTTTTCTCAGGTCTGCCAAAAGAGGCGATGGAACTAACATGACAGAATTTTGATACATCGTTTAACATGGCGGCCTGAAGAATATTCGCCGTTCCTTCCACATTTGTTTTTAAAACCTGAGCGTGATGTTTTTTGCTAAATGAAACCATTCCCGCGCAGTGATATATTTCATCCACACCGCGGCTTACCAGGTCCAGTTGGCAAACATCTTGTATGTCGCATTTTACCCACTCGACATCATTCAGTAAATCAATTGCGGCAGGGTCGTAATATGAAAAAATCTGCCTGGTCTTATCGATGCTCTTTTTATTTCGATAAGTAGCTCTGACATGATTTCCCTTGGATGTCAATTCATACAATAAATGACTTCCTAATAGTCCGGTCGCACCTGTAATGAGTATCATTGAATCTGACTTGCTTCAAAGGTATCAATAGAAAGGATAAGCTGAGCAGGTTAAATTTAAGTATTTTTGGAAGCCTTATTAGGCTTGTGAATGGAATTACTTGAAGAATTAAAATGGAGGGGACTGTTGCAGGATCACACCCCGGGTCTCGAAGAAATATTGGCCAAAAAAAAGATCAAAGGGTATGCAGGGTTTGATCCGACGGCTGATTCGCTTCATATTGGAAATTTGGTTCCCGTCATGCTATTGCAGCATCTTCAGCGCTATGGTCATTATCCTATCGTCCTCATGGGAGGTGCAACCGGTATGATTGGAGACCCATCGGGTAAGTCCGAAGAGCGAAAACTTCTGTCCGAGGAAGAAATCAGTCACAATTTGAATTGTCAGAAAAAGCAGCTTGAGCGTTTTATTGATTTTGACGGAGTGGAAAACAAAGCCGAATTGGTCAATAACGCCGACTGGTTTTCAGACATGAATTTTCTGCATTTTTTAAGGGATGTCGGAAAACACATTACCATCAGTTATATGATGTCCAAGGATTCCGTAAAAACAAGACTTGAAAGTGGAATTTCATTCGCGGAATTCTCCTATCAGCTGGTT
>DNDT01000456.1 GCA_003487525.1 Flavobacteriales bacterium | reverse complement strand
TCCATAGGAAGTTGCGGACAAGGTTTCGCCAATGTTGACAATGCCGATTGACATGGCGTTTACCAGGGGGTTTGTCTGATAGCAAGGATCAAAAAACACCTCTCCTCCGACCACGGGAACTCCAAACGAATTGCCGTAATCACCGATGCCTTTAACCACTCCTTTCAGAAGCCATTTGGTTTTTGGATCATCAATGTTTCCAAACCGCAATGAATTGAGCTGGGCAACAGGTCGCGCTCCCATCGTGAAGATATCGCGGTTAATTCCTCCCACACCTGTCGCGGCACCCTGATACGGCTCCAGTGCGGATGGGTGATTGTGAGACTCTATTTTAAAAGCGCAGGCAAGTCCATTGCCGATATCGACCAGACCGGCATTCTCCTCGCCCGCTTCCACAAGCATATGAGGGCCCTTTCTGGGTAATTTTTTCAACCACAAAATTGAGTTTTTATACGAGCAGTGTTCCGACCACATGACCGAGAATACACTCAACTCCGTGAAGTTTGGGGTCCTGCCGAGGATCTCGATGATCCGATCGAATTCCTCTTCATTCAATCCCAGATTCTGTGCTGTTTTCAGGGTAACTTCATTTTCGGCAAGTTCAGCGCTCATAGTTTTTTTCTATTATCAATTGAGGTGCGGCAAAATTAACCTTTGTTCCCCGACTACATATAACTACATTGACTATTTTTAACTCATTTATTGACAACTTCTATTCATAACCCGTAATTTGCTGAGTTGGTTCCTGATAATTCTTTGGATCTCCATCATTTTTCTGCTGATTGGTAACTGGTCCTTTTTCCGCGTTCCGACCGTTCCGAAAAAATGGATGTTTGTGGCATTTTCCGCCAAAATCCTTTGTGCAGGTTTGCTTCTTTGGCTCTATACTTCGCACTATCCAAATCGGAAAGATGCGGACATCTACAAATACTACGATGACGGAAAAATAATTGCTTCGGTATTTAACCAACATCCGCTTGAGTTTGCCAAACTCATTTCCGGGTTTGGAAACATCGGCGAGGAGACGGTGCGAATCGTTTCTACAACCAACTATTGGGACAGGTCGCCAAGTCTCTCAGGTTTAAACGACAACCGGCTTATCATCTGTTTTAATGCCGTCCTGTCTCTTATTTCTCAGGATAACATTTTCATGCACATGCTGCTGGCAGCTTTTATGGCCTTTATCGGGCTTACCTTCTTGCTTAAATCCTTCCTTCAATTGACAGATGGTAAAGCATTGCTCGTTTTCACAGTGGTTTTCTTTAGTCCGTCCCTGTTCTTCTGGACGAGCGGAATACTCAAGGAAGCCTTTATGGTTTTTGGTCTCGGTGGATTTTTCTACTACACAAATTCAATCTGCAGGGACAGGATTTCCATCGGAAAAATATCGGCCGCGGTCTTTTTTATTGCGGTATTGATCCTGTCGAAATTATACGTCGCTTTGTTGATCGTACCTGCCTTGCTTGCATTCACATGGAATTATTCTCACAGCGACGGCAAAGCTGTTCTGAGATACCTGATTGTTAACCTGTTATTTTTAGGATTGCTGATGAACCTTTCGAGTTACGCCGGAGTTGACATTCTGGGCCTGCTGGTTCAAAAACAAGATGAATTCAAATGCCTTGCCGAATGGATGAATGCCGGGAGCATTATTTATGTGCCCGACATCAACCATCACTGGACCTCTCTGGTAGGTGCGGCACCATACGCATTGTTCAATACATTTTTAAGGCCCCATCCATTTGATAAAATGACCCTTCTTTCACTTATTGCCATGTTTGAGATACTGGGATTTGCGCTCCTGATTCCGATTTCATTCATTTACCGAAAAACGGCTTCGCATCAGTCGCTGAACTTATTGATGTTTAGTCTTAACTTCGCCATCCTGCTCGGTTTGCTTATTGGATGGACAACGCCGGTTTTGGGTGCCATTGTACGTTATCGTGTTCCAATTCTATTGTTTTTATTGGTAAGCATGATCGATTTAACAGACACAAATAAAATTCCAATCGTTAATAGCCTGATAAAAAAAACCGGATGAAGACCATCGTTGCCCTAAGCTTTTTAAGTTTATATTTCTTTTCGTGTATGGAAAACAACCAAGCTGACTTGATCATTCACAATGCGGTGATCTATACCGTCGATGAGGCGTTCAGTATCCGGGAAGCCATGGCCATTAAAGGTGACAGCATTCTGGAAGTGGGGGCCGAAAACCAGATATTAAATAAATACCACGCACCCACCGTTCTTGATCTCAACAAGAATTTTGTTTACCCCGGTTTAATAGACGCCCATTCACACTTTAAAGGGTATGCCGAGTCACTGGGAAAGGTGAATTTACTGGGCGTGACTGATGCATCGGACATGTGCAAAAAAGCCGTTGATTTTGCGAAAAATGAAAACGGAGACTGGATTACGGGAAGGGGCTGGGACAATACCTCATGGGAAAATCAGGATTTTCCGGATAAAACATGTCTGGATGAATCGTTTCCGGACAAGTACGTGGTTCTGAAACGCATTGATGGACATGCGGCACTGGTGAACCAAAAGGTACTTGACCTGGCAGGAATAGATGAAAACAGTCGGATCGATGGAGGAAAAGTGCTTCTGTCAAACGGAAAATGCACCGGAATTCTAATAGATAACGCAGTGGACTTGGTCGAGAAGCTGATTCCGGAAATGGATGCCGAAACGAAAAAACGGTTGATGTTACAGGCGCAGAAGGATTGTTTTGAAGTTGGCCTGACCTCGGTCTGCGATGCAGGACTTGACAAGGCAGATGTCGATTTCATTCAGGTTCTTCAGTCTTCGGGAGAGCTTTTGATCAAGCTTTATGTCATGCTAAATCCCACACGGGAGAATTTTACTTACTACCTGAAAAAGGGTCCGCAGCAAAACAGGGACCTAACCATTAAGTCGTTCAAGTTCTATGCAGACGGAGCCCTGGNNCGGACAGGGGCCTTTTCCTGACCAGTGCTGATACCCTGCGGAAATATGCAAATGAATTATTCAATACGGGTTTTCAGATGAATACCCATGCCATAGGCGATAACGCGAACCGGACAATGTTGCACCTATACGGTGAGGTACTTGGAGGTGTCAACGACCGAAGATGGCGCATCGAACACGCCCAGGTGGTAAATCCCGCAGACATCCATCTCTTTGGTGAATTCAGCATTATTCCATCGGTACAACCGACTCATTGCACGTCGGACATGGACTGGGCGGAAGACAGACTGGGAGGGGAACGAATTGCACATGCTTACGCATACCGCAGTTTGAAAGACCAAAACGGAATGATCGCTTTCGGAACCGATTTTCCGGTTGAAAACATTAATCCATTGTTTACCCTGTTATCGTCAATGAATAGAACGGACATAGATGGCAATCCCGAGGGGGGCTACAGAATGGATCAATCACTGGATTTTGAAAGCAGCTTAAGGGGAACTACGATCTGGGCGGCTCTGGCCAATTTTGAAGAGAACACAAAAGGGAGCCTGGAGAATGGAAATCTGGCTGATTTCGTGGTTTTTAACCGCGATCTGAAATACCTCGATTCAAAAAATCTCAGTGAATACCGTGTGGAAAAGACCTTTGTGAACGGAAAAGAAGTCTTTGCGATTACCGAATAATCTGTTTTTCATTCATTCCAAAAAACTATATTTACGATTACCAAGGTAAATTATATGGATCCGAATAAAGCACGAATTTTTGATCTGCATGAACATCAATTAACCCACTTTCCGCAGGAGGTTGCCCTTGCGTCAAAAGAAGATGGAAATTGGAAGTCATACTCTACCGATGAATTTATAAAATTGGCAAACCAACTCGGTTTGGGACTGTTAAATCTTGGGTTAAAGAAAGGTGACAAAGTAGCCATTGTAAGCAACAACAGACCGGAGTGGCATATTGTGGACCTGGCACTTTTGCAGATTGGAATCACCACAGTTCCGATATACTCGAACATTACCTCAGAAGACTATGTGTATATTCTCAAGGATTCCGGAGCCTCCCTGATTTTTGTTTCGGACGAAGATCTGAATGAGATGATGAAAGTTGCCCAAACGATGGTCCCGACCCTACTCCATATTTACTCATTTGACCAAGTAAAGGACTGTAAAAATTGGAAGGAGCTGTTGATTGGAGAGGATTTTAGTCCCGTAGAGGATCTTAAACGCACCATTGAGAGCCGGGATCTGGCCACCTTGATTTATACATCGGGTACAACCGGAAAACCCAAAGGAGTCATGTTGTCACATCACAACCTGGTAAGCAATGTAATTGATTCGAAAGAACGATTGCCGTGCGATGAAAACGGAAGCTCCCTTAGTTTTTTACCCCTCTGCCACGTGCTGGAAAGGATGGTATGTTACCTCTATATCTATACCGGTGTTTCCATTTATTATGCAGAATCCATGGATACCATTGGCGACAACCTGAAAGAGGTGAAACCACATGTCTTCACTGCCGTACCGAGGTTGCTGGAAAAGATTTACGATAAAATACTCAGCAAGGGAAATGAGCTGAAAGGCATCAAGAAAATGCTGTTTTTCTGGGCATTGGATCTGGGACATAAGTACGAAATTCACGGAAAAGGACCGTGGTATAAATTACAGCTCGCCATTGCGAATAAATTGGTTTTCAGTAAATGGAGAGCAGCTCTCGGAGGCAGGGCCCTTGCCGTGGCCTCGGGAAGTGCCGCCCTCCAGCCAAGGCTGGCACGAATCTTCCTGGCAGCAAAAATACCCATCATGGAGGGATACGGGCTAACGGAAACATCGCCTGTAATAGCCGTTAATTGCGAGAAAAACGACGGGGTGAGAATTGGAACCGTCGGTAGACCAATAAACAACGTAGAAGTTAAAATAGCCGAAGACGGAGAGATTCTTGTCCGCGGTCCAAACGTGATGATGGGTTACTACAAAAAAGAAGAAGCGACCAAAGAAGTTCTTTCAGAAGACGGGTGGTTTCATACGGGAGACATCG
>DNDT01000011.1 GCA_003487525.1 Flavobacteriales bacterium | reverse complement strand
CGGGCGGATTATTTTGCCAGCTTGTTCACCCATCCAATGAAAAATATTGATGTTGGTACGCAAGCACAATACTGCGAGTTTCACACCTGTTTACCTGGAGACATATTGGTAAAAGTGGACAGAATGAGCATGGCAAACTCCTTGGAAGTGCGTAGCCCCTTATTGGACTACCGCATAGCAGAATTTGCTTTCCGGCTGCCAAAAAACTTGAAGTTTCCAAATCTCTCAATGGATGGAAGCAGAAACAAACACATCCTGAGAAAGTTAGCCACACGAGGATATTTAGAACATGATTATGTCTATCGACCCAAGGAAGGGTTTGGGATTCCCATCCAAAAGTGGCTAAGAGAGAAGCGAGCCATTGAATATTTAAACTCCACTGTTTTAAGCCATCGCAGCCCGCTGTATGATTTGATCGATAAAGAGGCTTCAATGCAGGTAGTTTCCAACCACCTGCGTGGCAAAGAGAATAATGGCTATAAAATCTGGAATTTGCTAATGTTAGACGCCTGGATGAGAACCAGAAAATTGACCGTTTAAAAAAATATTAACAAGATGTCTAAAAAAATTAAAGTTTGCTTTGTAAGCCTTTACAGCTATCCATTATTTAAACCCGATAGTGAGAATTTTTTTGGTGGATCCGAAGTTCGCGTGGCCAGATTTGCAAAGGGATTAGCAAAAAAAGAAGAGTTCGATGTCAGTCTTATCGTTTTTGACCATGGCCAGGACGATCTGGAAATTCATAACAATGTAAAAATAATTAAATGGCCAGGAAAGATTAGTCCATACAACAATTTTCTTAAGAATGATGAAGTATCGAGAGAAATCATCAAACAGGAAAAATCTACACCAAAAGCAATAAGCTTTATCGAAAGAATGATAGACCATAAAATCAACTGGATTGCATGTTTTTTTACAAATATATATTCGATATTAAAGCTCGGACATTTACTGACAAGTTCATTGTTGCATCTCGAAAAGCATTTCGGATGGATCGGCATTCATTCAGTTAAGAAATCTGACATTGGCATTTTCGATATGCTTGCCGCTGATATATATATCAGCCCTGGAGTAAATACTATTTCAGCGTGGCTTGGAATATATTGTAAAAAGCGCAAAAAGAAAAACATCATCCTTTGTGCTTCTGACATTGACTATTCTGAACGCCACCTAACCAAACCATATTCCCCAGGAATCTATGGTTCTCACGGTTTTATTATGGCTTATGCAATTAAGGCTGCAAGCATGCATGTAGTACAGACCCAAGCCCAGAAACAACAATTGAACAACATATACCACCGTAATTCAGTTCTGATAGAAAACCCTGCTAGGTTACAAGGAAAAACTAAAAATATTACAAATAAAGTTGGGGTTCTTTGGGTTGGAAAAGCCCATCCAAACAAACAACCTGAATTGTTCATTGATCTGGCTAGGGCGCTGCCAGAATTTCAATTTACAATGATTATAAATTACACTTACAATCATATTTATGAAGCATGTCTGGAACAAGGCGAGTTGCTTGAAAACTTAAAAGTAATCGGGTTTGAGCGTTATGAACGCATAGGTAGATACTACGATCAGGCAAAGATATTTATCAATACATCTTTGAAAGAAGGTTTTCCAAACACTTTTTTAGAAGCAGCATTATGTGGGACACCCATCATTTCATTAAACGTTGACCCTCAAGGTATGCTGAAAAAATATATATGCGGGGTCTTCTGTGAGGGGCAAGTTGATGACCTGGAAAAATCAGTCATAGAAATGCACGAAGATAGAGCCAGTTACAATCAGATGAGCAAGAATTGCATGAAATATGTTCGGGAATTTCATAATCCGAGTGAGAAGGTGGAAAAATTATCTGCCACGATTAAAAAATTGATGACGGCTAATGCTATAGTTCAATGAAAATTTCCCCCGTAGAACGAATTACAACGAACGCATCTGATGACAGTTGTGGAAGCAGTTGGGGAGGACATCAAGGACGAATAGTTAGAACCTCCAATAATGTTTATGCAGCCTACACTGTTCCTGGTAAAACGCCTTATAAAAAACAATGGCAATTAAAACATAGGATTGCCGCTGACAGATGGGAAGTTATTTATAAAGCAGCCACAGGGCGCGAACCAGTCCATCTGCTAACTGGCCAGGATGGGTGTTTACATGTTGTTGGCTGGTCAAAAGGGTTGGCCAGTATCTGGACCGGGAAACCATCGAGTGAAATATTTCAAGTAAAAAAAAGACCTATTCCCGGGATGGTAAAAATTTGTAATAAAGAAAGCGTTCCTTACAGTGCCGCAGGGATCACACCGGATGGAGATTTATTTGTACTCTCAACTGAAGGGGAAGCCCCATCGAAATTGTTATGGGCATTATTACCCTCAAACAGCAAAAAATGGATTACAGGAAAAATCCACCTCGATCTTAGATTTTGCTATGCATATGTTTTTCCCAGGAGAAACAGATCGGCTTATCTGATCGCCAGCCGGGATGTCAAATGGCACCAGATTAGCTTCCAACAGCCTATCGGGGCGCTCAATTATACGTTCAATGCGATCGGAGCCTGGTTCAGCGATAATGTTGAAACGAAACCATTCAAAAGCATTTTCTTTATGGAAGAAAAACCGACAATTGAACATCCAAATGTATTATTGAATGCGCAAACCGACGTCTACATAGATGATAATGATCGAACATTTATCCTATATCGTCGTCAAGGTGTTTCTACGCAAGGAGCTTTGGAAAAGCGGATGCTCTGCTTATCTTCTAAAGGGGAAACACTTTATGATGTGGAATTACCGGAAAACACCGGGGACTTTTCTCGCCTCATTCAAATTCCTTCCGGCTCTTTTTACCTTTTAGGATCATCTGGATTTATTTTTCCTGCCGGAAAAGATGGCAAGACATTTGGACAGCCATACAAGATTGACTTAGATGGCTGTCTTGTAGAATATTCAGGATATTCCATAAGCAGCCCAAGAACAGGGACATCAAGGACTAATATTGTTGATGTCATGTTCCCTACAGAAGGCGGAAAAATATGGAGATATTTCAATATAGAATTCTGA
>DNDT01000015.1 GCA_003487525.1 Flavobacteriales bacterium | reverse complement strand
AGATATCCAGGTCTCCAAACCCACCCGGCCTCGCGGCAGAAATGTACCCGTGTTTCCCGCTTGCCGACATCCTGAGATTCATGTTGTCTTCGGCAGTATTTATCGGGTAACCCATATTCTTTATGCTCGTCCATTTTTTTGATGCTTCGTCCCATTTTGCCCTGAAAATATCCAGTCCACCCATGCTTGTATGTCCCTCCGAACTAAAGTAAAGCTCTTTTTCATCGGGTGAAATACTTGGAAAAACTTCATCGAATGCCGTATTGATTTCCGGCCCCAGATTCATCAACTTGCCCCAATGTCCGTCAGGCAATTTTCTGGAAACATAGATGTCCGAACCGCCATATCCCCCGCTTCTTTTACTCGCTACGTATAACACATTACCGTTTGCATTAATGCTGGCAGCAATTTCCAAATCCATCGAACTCATCTCCGGGTCAAGTGATTCCAGGTTTCGTGCTTCCATGCCTTCAATTTTTGCGTGAAAAAGATCCAACATGTCATCTTCGTTATCAATGAAAAACAAGGCATCTTCACCATTGGCCGACAATCCGATTACGGCTTCATTGTAATACTTGGTGTTCACCTTACCGTCAATCAGCTTCGCTTTTTTGAATTCACCATTCTTAACCGGTGCTATGTATACATTGGAACTAAAACTTCCGTCCTCGATCCGTGAACTGAACTCATCCCGTTTGCTGTTAAAAATTATAAAGGACTCATCAGCGGGAATAAAGGGATAGTAATCGGGATATTTACTGTTTATTTCCTTTCCCAAATTTTCAAATGTCACTTCGACAGGGAATTTAATCAACTCCATTGCATTGTAGCAGAACTGAATTTTCTGCTCGGCAAACAACTTATCCTCCTCCGTAATTCCATCCAGCTTTAAAAAGGTTTCGAGTGTTTTGATCGACTCTTCAAACTGGTTGTTGTAATGAAGCGCTTTTCCGAGTAGGTAATAGGCGACAGCGTAATCCGTTTTTTGGTCAAGCGCATCCAGGTCAATAACCGTTTTAAAACAGGGAATTGCCGCGGCCTTGTTTACATTTGTGTTTAAATAGCACACACCCAGGCGGAAATTGTACTCAATGTTCTTTTCATCGGATTTGACCAGGTATTTGTATTGGTTTAGAGCCTCGAGGTAATTTGCCTTTTGATAATACTCGTTGGCTTTTCGCGGATTTATTTTTCCATCATCTGCCCTCAATTCAGAGGTGATAAAGAAGACCAGAAACGAAAACAAAAAAACTAGACAGGACTTCATATAATACGTAGTGAATTAGGACAATAAATTTCTATTCAAAATGAATCTTCATTTCGATCTGCAATTTATCATATTTCAAATACAAATACAACAAGGCATTTTCCTGTAAATCCATATTTATTCAAGGGATTCAAGGAGACAATCTTTTTATTTCCCATGAATCCGAATCCTCGCTCAGCAAATAAGCGATCCTGTCGTGAAGTCTGTTCGGACGGCCTTGCCAGAATTCAAATTTGCGGGGTTTGACAATATATCCTCCCCAGTTTTCAGGACGCGGAACATCCAGTCCTTTGAATTTTTCACTGTAATATTCATACTTCTCCTCGAGTTCCTTTCTGCTTTGAATGTAATCGCTCTGATCCGAACTCCAGGCGCCAATCTGACTTTCCCTTGGACGGGACGCAAAATACTCATCGGATTGTTTTGCAGTCAGTTGCTCCGCACGTCCAAATATTCGAATCTGGCGTTCGATTTCACCCCAAAAAAACAACATGGAAACCATTGGATTGCTGGTAATCTCCTTTCCTTTTTGGCTCAGGTAATTGGTGTAAAAAACAATCCCATCCTTACTGATATCACGCATATATACCACCCTTGTGGATGGATATCCGATCTCCGAAACAGTGGCCAATATCATGGCAAAAGGATCTAAAATCTGCACATTAACCGCTTCTTCAAACCACTTTTCAAATTGGTCAAATGGATCTGAACAGACATCCTTTTCATCAAGTGGCTGGTCAGCGGAAGCGCGTCGGAGTGAATTAATGTAAGATCTTATTTCTTCTAAACTCATGTTGACGGATTTTCCTTAGAATCAAATCAAAACTAAGGATAATGCATTAAGAATAAAATTAGATTCAAGTTTTTGCTTAATTACGCGCACGCATCATTAAATTCTTATTTTTGATTTGAGACAGACCTATGTATGATCCGTTAAATTATAAGCTATCAGAGTTCAATAAACATGAACCAAAAAAAGGCAGAATACTGATTTCTGATCCTTTTCTACCCGATCCCTATTTCAAAAGATCGGTGGTGTTGCTGGTCGATCATCACGCCGAAGGCAGCCTCGGATTTATTATCAACAAACCGCTTGAAATTTCCCTGGACCAGACTGAATTGAATATTAACGATACCCGCCACAAAATGTATTTTGGCGGGCCCGTGCAATCCAGTGATCTCTTTTATGTGCACAATAGAGGAAAAGAGGTCTCGGGAAGTA
The DNA here is from genome assembly GCA_003487525.1 of Flavobacteriales bacterium. Classification (GTDB taxonomy): domain Bacteria; phylum Bacteroidota; class Bacteroidia; order Flavobacteriales_E; family Vicingaceae; genus UBA11591. The sequence continues at coordinate 988 of DNDT01000015.1, read as the reverse complement.
TAGAAATTAAGGATGGTTTGTGGTGGGGAGGCGATTTTGATATAGTAGAGGCGATGCTGAAGGACGGAACCTTGAATCAAAAAGATATCCGGTTCTTTGTTGGATACAGCGGTTGGGATTCGGATCAATTAATGAGGGAAATTAATGATGATTCCTGGCTGGTAGCAGATTTGGATCTCATTCCAATTTTTGAATCGGAAAGCGAAAATCTCTGGACCAGTATCCTTGAAGGTATGGAAGGGCAGATATCCGTTCTTTCAAATTTTCCTGAAGATCCAAACCTGAATTAACAATGTCTCAGGTATCCATCAACAATAAAAAGGCCAGGTTTGAATATGAAATACTGGAAAAATTTACCGCGGGAATGGTCCTGTTGGGTACGGAAATAAAATCGATACGGAAGGGAAAAGCGAGCATTAAAGAGGCGTATTGCGCGCTTGAAAACGGTGAATTGTGGATAAGAAATATGAACATTTCGATCTATGAAGAAGCCGGACCGAACAATCATGATCCAATCAGACTCCGAAAGCTATTGCTCAACGAAACCGAATTAAAAAAAATAGAAAAAAAAATGCGGGATGTCGGCTTAACCATAGTCCCGTTAAAAGTTTTTCTCAGTGGCGGATGGGCGAAACTTGAAATTGCGATTGCAAAAGGGAAAAAGTATCGCGACAAACGCGATGACATCCGAAACAAGGACATTCAGAGGCAGATGTCCAGAGAACAGAAATGATCAGTTTGTAACTACCAGCAGCGCATTAATCTTGTCAATCGGCCCGGGACATGTGTTTTTATGACAGGTCACACAAGCATTGACAAACCCGTTAAACAGCATTTTTTGATTTTCGCCTTCGGGAAATTCATCAAGTTGTTTGAGCAACAACTCCGACAACATGTAATAGTTGGAATCCAATACGCTCGAATCTGTTGGGGCAGCGGTACTCAGCTGAACGGCCAAACCTCTTAATACGCTTAAATCAACGCTTTC
>DNDT01000260.1 GCA_003487525.1 Flavobacteriales bacterium | reverse complement strand
CGAAAAGTATGTTCCCTTGTATTCTCAGGTATCCTTTTCGCACATACCCTATAGCGAGGCGTATGAAAAAGGGAAAAAACAGGACGCATATATGAAGGAACTGATGAAGAAACATAACTTGCAGGACATGTTTGACAGAGGAACCATTGACGATCTGATTCACACCATCGTTGAGAACAACGAAATAATAAGTTAAGATGACCAGAGAAGAGCTTGTTAAAGCCATAGACGAAAAATACCAGAAGCTGGGAATTCCTACCGACACCATGCTGGAGGGATTGCTTTATTCAGAGTCGATGAATTACTGGGATTTCATCCAGACCGATGCACTCCTTGGCCTTCAAACCAAACGAACCAACCAGCCCGATGAAATGGTGTTTATCATGTATCACCAGATAAACGAGCTTTTGTTTAAAATGATCCTGTGGGAGATCGATCAGGTTGCAAAAGAAGACCATCCGTCCGTCGAAAAGTTCACCAAGCACCTGATGAGGGTGAGCCGGTATTTTGACATGCTTGCGGAATCGTTCAACATTATGGGTGATGGAATGGACATTGATCAGTACATGAAATTCAGAAACACCCTTGCCCCTGCAAGCGGATTTCAAAGTGCCCAGTACCGTAAAATTGAGTTTGCCTCAACCGAATTGATAAACCTGATCGACATTCGATTCAGGGCAACCATAGACCGCAACACTCCTTTTCAACATGCCTTTGATCACCTGTACTGGCAGGCAGCCGGAAAAGATTACAACACGGGCAAAAAGTCACCCTTGCTTCGGAACTTTGAAGGAAAGTACATGGGCGAGTTTATTGACTTCATGACCGATTACAACGAATGCAACCTCGCAAAGAAATTTCAGCAGCTCCCCGCGGAAGCACAGGCGGATTTGCGTCTTCGAAATGCCATGAGACACTATGACCACACGGTAAATATCAAATGGGTTATGGCTCATTACGACGCGGCCCGGAAATACCTGGAAAGCGGTGAGGAAGAGGTTGAGGCCACAGGCGGAAGCGACTGGAAAAAATACATGCACCCAAGGTATCAGAAGCGCATTTTCTATCCTGCGTTGTGGTCCGAGGATGAATTGAAAAACTGGGGAATTGACAACCTGGATGGATATAAAATTTTGGAATAAAAACAGCAATATGGACGAAGCGAAACAAGAAGAACTCTTTTGGAAAAAGATCGAAGCCGAAGAAAAAATCGAGCCTAAGGATTGGATGCCCGAAGATTACCGAAAGAACCTGATCCGTCAGATATCTCAGCACGCTCACTCCGAGGTAATCGGAATGCAGCCCGAGGGGAACTGGATTACCAGGGCACCCAGCCTGAGAGCAAAAAAAGTCTTACTGGCCAAAATCCAGGATGAGGCGGGTCACGGGCTTTATTTGTACAGCGCCTGCGAAACGCTTGGTGTGTCAAGGGACACGCTGATTGAGCAGTTGCATCAGCAAAAAGCAAAGTACTCGAGTATTTTTAACTACCCTGTGTTGAGCTGGGCAGATATTGGTGCGGTAGGATGGCTGGTAGACGGAGCGGCCATTGTCAATCAGGTATCTTTGCAGCGGACATCCTACGGCCCTTACAGCAGGGCAATGGTACGAATTTGCAAGGAGGAAAGCTTCCATCAGCGACAGGGATATGAAATAATTACCCAAATGGCTAATGGCACGGCAGAACAACGTGAAATGGCTCAGGACGCCTTGAACCGTTTGTGGTGGCCATCCCTGATGATGTTTGGTCCGACAGACAAGGACAGCCCGAACAGTGCGAAAGCCATGAAGTGGAAAATTAAGCGTGAATCAAATGACCTTTTGAGACAGCGTTTTATCGATAAGACCGTTCCACAGGCAGAAATATTGGGCCTTTCAATTCCGGATCCGGACCTTGAACTCCAGGCAGACGGAAGCTACAAGTTTGGTGAAATCAACTGGCAGGAGTTTTACGATGTGGTTCAGGGAAACGGCCCGTGCAACAAGCAACGCCTGGACCATCACATCAAAGCACACAACGAAGGTGCCTGGGTCAGGGAAGCTGCCATTGCATACGGCATGAGCAAATCAAAAGAAACAATAGCTGCATAAACGAGAAATCATGAGTGAAGTAAAAGACAATCAAGGCCCGTTATGGGAAGTATTTATTCAGAGCAAAAACAACCTGCCTTACAAACATGCTGGCAGCGTACATGCTTTTGACGGTGAAATGGCTCTGCAGAATGCAAGAGACCTTTATACAAGACGCGGCGAAGGAAGGGCGATTTGGGTCGTTCCATCCAACCAGATCATTTCATCGGTGCCAACCGACGAAGATTCGTTCTTTGATCCGTCCGACGATAAAATTTACCGCCATCCAACCTTCTATACAGTTAAGGAAGGAGTAAAAAACATGTAATATGGACAACGCGATTTACAATTACGCCCTCAGAATGGGGGACACCTGTTTAATCTTGAGTCACCGGCTGGCGGAACGTTGCAGCAATGGTCCTTTTCTGGAAGAAGACATTGCCATGACGAACATCTCGCTTGACCTCCTGGGAGGTGCCGATTTGTTTTTGTCACTTGCCGCAGAAGTCGAAGGCGAGGGAAGAAGCGCAGATGACCTGGCATACAGAAGGAACGAACGGCAGTACTATAATCACCTGCTCGCCGAGCGTCCCAACAAGAACTTTGCCCATGTGATGATGAGGCAGTTTCTGCACGATGCCCTTTTACACCCGCTGTATACGGGTTTGAAACTGAGTAAAAATGAACACCTGGCCGGAATTGCGGAAAAAGGCGTGAAGGAGAGCGCGTACCACATCAGGCATAGCAGCATGTGGATTGTCAGACTTGGAAAAGGGACGGATGACAGCAAAGAAAAACTTCAGGATGCCCTGGACGATTTATGGACGTATACGGGAGAAATGTTCGAGTACAATGACGAGGAAGCGACCCTGGCCAAAGATGGCGTAATTCCGTCGTTCGAAGAGCTGAAAACGACCTGGCTGAAAACCGTAAAGGAAGTATTTAATGAGGCCGGACTGGAGGTTCCAAAAGACAAATGGATGGCCACCGGAGGTCGTCAGGGTGTTCATTCAGAATTTCTTGGACATATGATTGCCGAAATGCAGTATTTGCCTAGGGCATATCCGGATGCCAAGTGGTAACTCAAGATAAAAAGATAAACGAGCTCTGGGAGTTGATCAAGGAAGTTCCCGATCCCGAGATACCCGTTCTTACCTTGACCGATCTGGGAATTGTGAGGGAAATAACCATGTCGGACGAAAAGGTGGAAGTGACCATAACCCCAACCTATACGGGATGCCCGGCCATGAAGGTGTTCGAAGAAGACATTACCGCCAAATTGAATGAGAGCGGATACAAGCAGGTTTCCATAAAAACATCTCTGTCACCCGCCTGGTCTACGGACTGGATGAGCGAGGAAGGCAAGGAAAAATTGATGAAATACGGTATTTCACCTCCAATGGGAAGTTCGGATAAATCGGTTTTAACGGGTATTGTCAAAAATGTACCATGTCCACAATGTAAATCAACAAAGACAGAATTGGTGAGTCAGTTTGGCTCAACTCCATGCAAGGCCTTGTATCAGTGTTCGGATTGCAAAGAGCCCTTCGATTATTTCAAGTGCATTTAAAAAAATTGAACAGCGCTCCGCGATGGATTATCGGCAGGGCGCATCCAAAGCAAAAGACGGGAAATGAACGTTAAACTGGAATCAGTCATCACCTGTCCCGAATGCGGCCACAGGGAAAAAGAAGTTATGCCCCGGGATGCCTGTCAGTATTTTTACGAGTGCAAAAAATGCCGCAGCATTCTTAAACCAAAAAGAGGTGATTGCTGTGTATATTGTTCCTATGGAAGTGAGAAATGCCCGCCTGTCCAGCAGGCAAATTGTTGCAATTAGTTGAGTATTCAACCAAATTTTACGCATTTGTAGTAAAGAGAAAACTCTTTTCAGTTCAATCATATGGTGAACAGAGGTTATCGTACATTTCATTTTTATTTT
>DNDT01000248.1 GCA_003487525.1 Flavobacteriales bacterium | reverse complement strand
TGCATCGAAAAAAACAAGTTAAAGATGACGGATATACTTTATGAACTTAACGTTGGATATTATTCCGTCCCCGATATATGGAAGGATCAGTTGCTGAACGTTAATTTGCCAGGTCAATACGAAAAACTAAAAAATGAATATTCGAATTAGATATTTCGGACAAGTCGCCGAACTTACCGGCACGAATGAAGAAATTAAAAATCTTGACATTGGATGTGATTTAAACGACATCGAATCGGAGATACGTTCAAAATACGAACTGGATAACACGTATTACCGAATCGCATTGAACCAGAACATCACGGACAATAAAGAAACGATGTTGAACGATAATGATGAAGTGGCCTTTATGCCACCTTTTGCAGGAGGATGAAACTGACAGATAATGAAATAAGTCGCTACGCCAGGCAAATATCTCTTTCGGGAGTCGGTATCGAAGGACAAGGCAAAATTAAGGGCACAAAGGTACTTGTAATCGGAGCAGGCGGGNNACTCGGTGTAGCCGCTTCACAGTATCTGGCTGCAGCGGGAATCGGCACGTTGATAATCGCCGACGGGGACGAAATCAGCTTATCGAACCTTCATCGCCAACCGGTTTACATGGAGAAAGATCTTGGTCAAAACAAGGCCATGGTTTTGTCTAACAGGCTTCGTGAATTAAATTCAGACATTGATGTAATAACTATACCTTGTTTCATTGATCATACCAATGCGGTGGATTTATTTGACCGCATCGACATCGTCCTTGACTGTACCGACAATTTAAAGTCAAGGTATTTAATTAACGATGTGTGCACCATTCGTAACAAACCCTTTATTTCGGCTTCCATATACAAGGACGAAGGCCAAATTGGACTGTTTAATTACATGGGCAGCGGAACGTTCAGGTGCATGTACCCGGAGGGTGAATCAAAAGGTATAATTCCTTCTTGTCAGGAGCTCGGCGTATTGGGTATTTTACCGGGAATACTCGGGCTTATGCAGGCCAACGAAGTGCTGAAAATTGCCTTGAACAGGGGTGATTTACTAACAAATAAAATACTGTATACCAGTATTTTAAATAACACTACCTTAAGTGTTAAATACGATAGAAACGAGGTGCTTACAAAGGCCCTGATCAAAAAAGGTTCGGTATCTGACCCGATGCCAAATATCACCTTGAATAAAGAAGATCTGGCCAAAATAACACCTGAAGAATGGTCATGGATTGACGTACGTGAAACCCATGAAACTCCGGTGTTGAATCATAAAACAATTCATCAAATTCCATTGCATCGAATTGAGACGGCTTCCTCGTTGCTTGACTTGAGCAGCGGGATCATTTGCTTTTGTCAGTCCGGAATGAGAAGTGTCATCGCTGCAGAGATTTTGATTAAAAATGGATTTAAAAACGTTCGTGCTTTTACGGGAAACATAGCAGAATTACGTATGAAAAAGTTCTTCAGGGACATAGATATTACTTATGAAAAAGAAAAAAAAGGTCTTTATTGACGGGGCCATTGGCCCGGATTTTATCGCCGAGTCCATCGCAAAACATCAGACCAAGAAAGAAATCGGTGCGCATGAAATCTTTTTAGGCCAGGTCAGAGCGGATCAAAAGGGCACCGGTATCGTTCAGGCAATCGAATTCAGTGCTCATGAGGAAATGGCTGAGGAAAAACTCAGTGAAATCCGTGAATTGGCTTTTGACAAATTCAATTTGAGCTGTATGCACGTCTACCACAGCATCAACAAGGTCGAAGCGGGGCAGATTTGTTTTTATGTATTTGCATCATCGGCTCATCGAAAGGACTGCCGTGAAGCAGTATCGTGGCTTGTCGATACGATAAAAAAAGAAGTACCCATATTCGGGAAGGAAATTCTTGAAAACGGGCAACACCACTGGAAATCCAACACAGAAGTATTATGATTGACATCACGCATAAATCCAACACCTATCGCGAAGCAACTGCTTCTGCCTTGCTCAAAGTCAGTAAAAAAGAAACCATATCGGCCCTAAAAGACAATACGGTTCCAAAGGGAAATGTACTGGAAGCTGCAAAAACATCGGGATTGCTTGGGGTAAAGCAGACTTCGAATATCATTCCGGATTGTCACCCCCTTCCAATTGAACACGCTTCTGTTTCATATGAAATTGGGGAAATGGAGATTCGGATTTTCATGAAGGTGGCCACCATTTACAAAACCGGAGTCGAAGTTGAAGCCATGCATGGAGTTTCGGTGGTTGCCCTGACAATGTATGACATGTTAAAACCCATTGACAAGGGAATTGAAATTGCCAGTATAAAACTTGAGTTTAAAAAAGGTGGAAAAAGTGACTATAGTGACAAGTTTAAGCAAGAAATCAGATCAGCCGTAGTGGTTTGCTCTGATACCATTTCGGCAGGTCAGAAAGAGGACAAAGCGGGAAAGGCGATCGTTGAAAAACTATTGGGACACAATGTAAAAAACGACCACTACGCTATCATTCCCGATGAAAAAGAACAAATTCAGAAAAAATTAAAAAAACTGTGCCAGGAAAATTTTGATTTAGTCATTTTTACCGGTGGTACCGGACTGTCGGTCAGAGATGTCACTCCCGAAAGTATACTTCCATTGATTGACAGAAACATTCCGGGAATTGAAGAAGCCATCAGGAGATACGGCCAGGAACGAATGCCCTATGCCATGTTATCCAGAAGTGTGGTCGGTATTCGCGGCAAAAGTCTTGTTATGGCATTACCGGGATCGACAAATGGCGCAAAGGAATCGATGGATGCCGTTTTTCCCTCTGTATTGCATATCTTTAAGATATTGGCAGGAAGCCGTCATTAAATCAGATTCGAAATAGCCATGAATTTCTTTGTAATCACAGTTGCAGTCATCATAATAACACTGAGTGTCAGCATTATAATACATCCAAAATTTTTAAAAGAAGTATTGCATGAATTGCTGAAAAAGAAATGGCTCTGGCCCGTTAGTGCTGCCAGAGTGATTCTCGGAGCTCTTTTCATTTACATTGCGAACTCAACAAACTACCCTTTATTTGTAGGGATATTCGGCACCGTAGTTGTACTTGCCGGAATCAGCGTACCACTGATGGGTAGTCACAGAATTGAATCAATGGCGGTATGGTGGTTAAATCAAAAAGATTATATCCTGCGTCTCGGGGGATTTGTCGGGATGCTCCTGGGCATCACATTGGCTCTTTCGGGAATCTAAGTCCTAGAATCTTCTTCCAATTGACAATCCGAGCGAATAGGTAGTATACAGGTCTGATACCTTGTC
>DNDT01000110.1 GCA_003487525.1 Flavobacteriales bacterium | reverse complement strand
CCTCCACCACCTCCACCACCTCCACCACCTCCGCCACCGCCACAAGTTCAGGAAATTCTGAACATTGTTGAAGACGATGTGGTTATCGAAGACGAAGTAGAGATTAATTCGGAGGCAGATGAAAACACAGAGGTAGAAATAATCGAATATCAGGAAGAAGTAACCGAAGAGGAGATTTTTACCGTTGTGGAAGAAATGCCTTCTTTTCCCGGGGGAACGGCAGAACTTTACAAGTACCTTGGCGAGAACATACGTTATCCCGAAGTTGCCAAGGAAGCCGGTATTCAGGGAAAGGTATACATTTCATTCGTGGTTGAAAAAGACGGAAGCATAGCAGATGTTAAGATTCTGAGAGGAATTCCGGGAGGCAAAATGTGCGACAATGAGGCCATGAGGGTAGTCCAGAATATGCCAAAATGGAGTCCGGGAAAACAGCGCGGAAAAGCGGTAAGGGTTAGTTATAACCTTCCTGTTCAGTTCAGACTGCGATAAAAAATAAAATATCAGTATGAAAAAGCGATGCAATTATGTGTCGCTTTTTTTTTATTCGGTAATCTAGCTATCCAAAATCATTCCGGCGCCGACGGTTTCATTGGTTCCCTCGTCTATGAGGATAAGGCTACCGGATGTCCTGTTTCGCTTGTATGAATCAAATAAAAGTGGCTGGGTGGTTCTGAGGCTTACCCTTCCAATTTCATTAAGTCCAATGGTAAGATCATCTTCAATTCTGTGAAGGGTATTGATGTTCATTTTGTAGACCACCTTTTTAACAATGCACTTTACCTCCTTATTGGTGTGTTTGACGATGTACTTTCCGTTTACCTTAATTGCCTTTTCATTCATCCAGCACATCATTACATCGATATCCTGACTGACTTCGGGTTTGTTGTGAGGCCGGACAATCATGTCTCCCCTGCTGATGTCTATATCGTCTTTCAGCGTCATGCAAACGCTCATTGGTGCAAATGCCTCGGTAATTTGCTTGTCGTACAAATCAATGGTTTTGATGGTGGACGTAAAACCCGAAGGCAATACCATTACCTCATCTCCGGGCTTAAAAACACCACCGGCAATTCTGCCTGCGTAACCGCGGTAATCGGGATATTTTCCACTTTGTGGCCTGATCACATTTTGAACCGGAAAACGGCAATCAATGTGGTTGTAATCACTCCCGATATGAATGTTTTCGAGCAAATACATCAACGTGCTACCTTCGTACCAGGGCATGTTGTCGGACTTATGCACTACGTTGTCACCCTTTAACGCTGATATGGGAATAAAGCGGATGTCGATGACCTCTAATTTTGAACAGAACGCTTCGATGTTTTCTTTTATTTCCTCAAAACGTTCCTCGCTGTAATCAACGAGATCCATTTTATTGATGCAAAAAACGATGTGCGGAATTCCAAGCAGGGCAGCGATAAAGGCATGCCTGCTGGTTTGTTCCACCAGTCCGTGTCTTGCATCAACCAGAATGAGTGCAAGATTGGCGGTGCTGGCCCCGGTAACCATGTTTCTCGTGTACTGAATGTGCCCCGGCGTNNCCCCGGTTACCATATTGCGGGTATACTGGACGTGGCCCGGGGTATCGGCAATGATGAACTTTCTTTTGGGAGTAGCAAAATAGCGGTATGCCACATCAATGGATATGCCCTGCTCCCTTTCCGCTCTCAGTCCATCCGTCAAAAGGGCAAGGTTCACATTCTCGTCGCCTTTTTTTCGGCTGCTTTCCTGAATCGCTTCATACTGATCCTGAAATATGGACTTAGAGTCGTACAAAAGTCGTCCGATCAAGGTGCTTTTCCCGTCGTCAACGCTTCCTGCGGTGGTGAAGCGAAGCAATTCCATTTTTAAATATCCTTCTCTGTCCATCTTCTTAAAAATATCCTTCTTTTTTTCGGTCTTCCATAGCTGCCTCAGACCGCTTGTCGTCCGATCTTGTTCCCCGCTCTGTTAATCTTGATGCAGAAACCTCTTCTATGACCTGATAGAGATCCGATGCCTGAGAGGACACGGCTCCTGTACATGTCATGTCCCCAATGGTTCTGAACCGAACGATTTGTTTCTCGACTTTTTCGGAATCCTTTAAGGGAATAAACTCAGAAGCTGCCATGATTACACCGTCTCTTACAAAAACGTCCCGTTCATGGGCGAAATAAATTGATGGCAACTCAATTTTTTCCTGCAAGACATAAAGCCAAACGTCCATTTCCGTCCAGTTGCTGATAGGGAAAACCCTGAAGCTTTCACCAAAATTCTTTCGCCCGTTGAATATATTCCATAGTTCAGGACGCTGATTTTTTGGATCCCATTGCCCGAATTCATCCCTGTGCGAGAAAAATCGCTCCTTGGCCCTTGCTTTTTCTTCATCCCGTCTTGCACCTCCAATGGCTGCATCAAATTTATATTGTTCCAACGTGTCCAGAAGAGTGACTGTTTGAAGCAGGTTTCGGCTTGCGTTGACCCCTTTTTCTTCGACAACCTTTCCTTCGTCAATTGATTTTTGGACCGAGCCTACCAACAGTTCCGCTCCGATTTCTCCAATGAACTTATCCCTGTATTCTATGGTCTCATGGAAATTATGACCCGTGTCGATATGCAACAAAGGAAAGGGAATCTTTGACGGAAAAAATGCCTTTCTTGCCAGATGTGCACAAACAATACTGTCTTTTCCTCCCGAAAACAACAACACC
>DNDT01000445.1 GCA_003487525.1 Flavobacteriales bacterium | reverse complement strand
TGATACTGCCGCATTGATAGCAAACAACATTGCCGCCCTGATGGACAGCGTTAAAAACAGAATGCAGAAAGAAATTGCCCTGGAAGCACTTGACATCGTGGAGGACGAGTACAAGGCCATGGTGGCTTACATGAACCAGATGGAAGATAGCCTGGCTAAAATCAGAGCAATGGGTGTGCAGGATCCGGAATCTCAGGCCGAGGTATTGACGCAGGAATATGCAATTGCAATGCGAATGGGCAATCCAAAAGCAGCGGAAGTAATCCAGGAAAGACTGGACATCATTTCTAAATACGGGGGTATTTACGCCTCAATCAGGGATAACTTTGAATGGGACAGGAAACAACTGAGCTTTTTAAAGGCCAAATACGCAGGTGCAAAAGTCGACGCCGAACGAAGCCTGGAGCATAAGTTTGTTGTTAATCAGGCGACACCGGCCGAGAAAAAAACATATCCAATCAGATGGCTTATTGTGGTCGTATCTACGATCAGCACTTTTTTATTGTCTGTTTTCCTGATCATTACCTTCCAAAGCATCAAAACACTTCAGCTCAAAGAACGAGTGAATAAGGCGGTCGAAGGTTCGAACTAACTGATTGTTTCGTGACTCAAAACCTGGAAACACGTTGGATTTGGCTATTGCTGATACTATACATAGCAGCGAATTCCGTTTTTATCTATTTTGAGCAGTTCTGGTTCAACCTGATTCCGGCAGTCGTAATCCTTACCCTGACAGCACTGGTTTCGTTCGAAAAAATCTTTTGGTTTATTATTTTCTGTACCCCTCTGTCTCTTAATCTGGAAAACCTCGAACTGGGAGGAATCGGCATGTTTGTACCCACGGAACCACTGCTGTTTTTTGTGATGTTGTTATTTATTATCCGACTGTTTCATCAGTTTGATTACGATAAAAAGGTGCTGTTGCACCCCATTACCCTGGCGATAATTTTTAATCTTATATGGCTGATTATCACCTCTCTGACCAGCGCAAGACCCATCGTCTCCTTTAAATTTGTCGTTGCAAGAATGTGGTTTCTGGTTACCTTTTACTTCATTGCTATCCAGATATTCAAAGAGAAGGATAAAATAAGGCCATTCCTTTGGCTGTATATCATTCCCTTGACCATGGTAATTATATACACGGTAACAAATCATTACTTCCACGATTTTGACGACAAACCGGCTCATTTTGTCATGCAACCGTTTTTCAAGGACCATACGTCCTACGGTGCCATATTGGTTATGTACCTGCCTGTTCTTGTGTACTTGCTTTATTTCTATCAGAAGCCATCGATGAAATTTTATTCGACCATCCTGTTGGTGATTTTTCTGATCGGTGTGATCTTCTCTTACACAAGAGCAGCCTGGTTAAGTCTGGCAGCTTCCATTGCACTCTGGGCCGTATACAAACTAAAAATTCGTTTCAGCTATATTCTGGGACTGGTCTTTGTTTTGGGTATCATGTTGGCAGCTTCGTGGTCACAAATAATGATAAGTCTTGAAAAAAACAGGACGGAATCATCGAGCGATTTTTCAAAGCACATACGTTCCATGTCAAATGTATCCAGTGACGCATCAAACCTTGAGCGCATCAACAGATGGGAATGTGCCATAAAGATGTTTAAGGAAAAACCGGTTTTTGGCTGGGGTCCCGGAACCTATATGTTCGAATACGCCCCGTTTCAGCATTCAAAAAGCATGACCATAATAAGCACGAACCTCGGTACAAGGGGCAATGCCCACAGCGAATACATTGGACCGCTGGCGGAATCGGGTGTGTTGGGAAGCATCTCCTTTATTCTGATTATCGGAATGTTCTTTTATTACGGATCTCGTGTCTATCACAGGCTTCCAACCGGACAGGATAAGGCACTGATACTTTCGATCATTGTCGGCTTCAGTACCTATGTATCGCATGGATTTCTGAACAATTACCTGGATACGGACAAGGCTTCGGCCCCATTCTGGGGATTTATCGCAATCGTTGTCGCATACGACGTCTATCAGAAAGGCTCAGTTAAGAAAGTGCACGCTCAATAAAGCGAGGTCGTCCGGATAATCGAGTTTTCCTTTAAACTTATCCGTGCTGTTCATTATTTGATCAATGATCACCTTAGCATCCTTATTCGGGAATTTTTTCATGATATCGGCAACCCCTGAAACACCGAATTCTTCGGTTTTTTCATTTTCAATTTCACAGATTCCATCGGTGAACATGACCAGATTGCTGCCCGGTGTGACCTCAACACTGCCAATTTCAATGCTCGGAAGCACATCCATCGCCCCAAGAACCGTGCACCCGACTTTCAGCTCTTTTATTTCCTTTCCATCGGACAAGAGAGCCGGCTGATGTCCTGCATTGACATATTTCAGTTTTCGTGTTTTGTGATTGAAAACGGAGATAAAGGCCGTGATGAATTTTTCGCCGTTGGCATTTCGTGTAATACGCTCATTGAGTGAGACAGCCAGTTTTTCCAGATCGTTATCATAGACCAGGATGGCGTGCATCATTGCCTGAAAGTTCGACATTAACAAAGCAGCAGAAACTCCTTTTCCGGACACATCGGCCATGCAAAACACTGTTTTGTTCTTGCTGATGGTAAAAAAATCATAGTAATCGCCTCCTACTACCTGATGGGGTTTGTACAATGCCGAAATGTCCAAATCATTCCGTTCCGGAATTTTATTGGGAATCAGCATGTTCTGCATTTTTCTTGCAAGCTCGAGCTCCCGTTGCATGGCCACCTGCTTCAGGCTTTCATTGTAAAGTCGTTTGTTTTCCTGGGCAACAACGATCAGATTGGTCAGTGTCTGAATAAAGGGCAGATGTCGAATAATCGGGCTTACCTCTATTTTCTCTCCGTCAAAATCACCAAGCAGCAAATACGACAATATGGACGATTTGTGAAAGATGGGTATGATGACATCGAATCTCGATAAAAAGACATCCGTTTCGTCATTTAAGACCGTTATTCGATTAAACGGAGAACACTTTTCGACCAGCTTACCGACCCGAAAAGCGGGCATATCGCCAAAATACATGTCGACGGACCAGTCTGAATTAAAACTTAAAAGCAGTCCGCGGCCGAGATTTAGTTTGGTGGTAAGAATTTCCTGAAAATGGTTAAACAGGGTCTCATCCGATTCGAGTTCATTGATAGCCGTAGAAACTTCAAGTAATGCATTCAATTTAAAATTCCTTTCCTGAAGCTTATGCGATGTCCTATCTGAACGTTCTTTCATTCTTTATGGTTTCGAATAAAATCGAGAAGTTCGGGAATTCGTTTGATCATTGCAAGTTCTTTCATTTTTTTTCTTGCATCTTCGGCGGGGGATCCAAAATAAACCTTATCTCCTTCCAGGGTTTTATTCGTTCCCGACTGCGCATATAATACGGCATTCTTTTTAATGGTAATACCACTTGCAAGACCGACCTGTCCCCACAACGTCACGTTGTCCTCGATGGTCACACAACCCGCAACACCAACCTGCGAAGCAAACAGGCATTTTTTTCCGAGAACCGTGTCGTGACCGATCTGAACCAAGTTGTCGATTTTGGTTCCGGCTCCGATAATTGTATCGGCCGTAACACCCTTATCTATGGTGCAATTTGCCCCGATTTCAACATCCTGCTCAATGATCAGTCGTCCGCAGGTAACAAGGTTATCGTATCCACTTTCCTTTTTCTTGTAGTAAAAGGCGTGCGAACCCAGAACGGTATTGGCATGAATTACCGTGTTGTCACCTATTTGCACGTTGCTGTAAATACTCACATGTGGATGAATTACGACATTTTCACCTATGACTACATTGTCTCCGATGCTCACGGTTTTATGAATTCGGGCACTGGGTGCAATACGGCAATTGGTACCTAGACTTTCAAGATTTAGTTCAAGATTGGCGTAATGACGGATGATCTTGTTGAAATCATCAAATGGTTTTTGTGAAATCAACAGTGCTTTGCCCTCGGGAGCTTCCACATTTTTATTGATCAGTACAAAGGTCGCGTTCGAGTTCAATGCCTTGTCGTAATACTTTGGATGATCGACAAACACCAACTCCCCTTTTTCTATTCGGTGGATTTCATTTAATCCGACCACCATCATGTTCTCGTCACCAACGATCTCTGCATGGATCAGGTTTGCGAGTTCTTTCAGTGAAACTGGTTGTGGAAATCTCATGGCCTATTTATTTACACGTTCCAAATAAGCTCCGGAACGAGTGTCAATTTTAATTATCTCTCCCGTTTCCATAAACAAAGGCACGTTAATGGTTGCGCCTGTCTCGACCGTTGCAGGTTTTAAGGAACTCGTACTGGTATCTCCCTTTATACCGGGCTCGGTGTAGGTGATTTCCAACTCAACGAAGGTTGGAAGCTCACATGAGATGGGCAATTCCTCATCGGCAAAAAACAGAATATTTGCCATGTTTCCCTCTTTGAGAAGTTGCGGGGCGTTGATCATGCCCTCCTCAATGGTCACTTGCTCAAATGTATTCTGATCCATGAAATAATATCCCATTTCGTCTTTGTACAGAAACTGACAATCCCTGTTTTCAATTCGAATCGTATCAATTTTAACACCCGCATTAAAGGTGTTATCGATTACTTTTCCCGTTTTTATGTTCTTGAGTTTGGTTCGGACAAAGGCAGGTCCTTTTCCTGGTTTTACGTGTTGAAACTCCGTAATGGTGTACAGATCATCGTTGTATTTTATACAAAGTCCGTTTTTAAAGTCCGCTGTTGAGGCCATAGATTTTTTAAAATTGTTGTCAAAACTAATGAATTCAAGGCATTAGATAGCCTGAAGTGAAAGCATTCCTTCGCAAAAATCATACTCTTCTTCTTGGTGATTTGAGCAAACGACAAATGTTTTTTCTTTTCCAAATTCTTCGATCATGTCTCTGTACCACAGCCTGCCCTTTTCATCAAGGTTGGTGAGTGGTTCATCGAGCAATACCAGCGAAACATCCGAAAGCAGTGTCAGACCAAGTTTTAACCGCTGTTTCATTCCAGAGGAAAATTCTGTTAACTGCTGATTCCGCTGCTTATTCAATTCCAACAGGTCAATTATTCGTTCGGTATCGAGACCTCCGCTCCACGCCTTAAACTTGCCGTGTAAGTCGATGCTTTCCATCAGGGTCAGGGTTTCAAGAAGCTCGAGGTAAGGAGCCGCGTATGAGATATATTTATAAACACTATCTCCTTCCAGTTTTTCACCATTTCTGTAATGTGTAATCTTACCTTCGGTCGGTAAGGTCATCGAAGAAATAATCTGAAGCAGCGTGCTCTTTCCCGAACCGTTCGGGCCCAAGACCGCCGTACGGCTGCCTTTTTTTATTTCCAAATTGATGTCTTTAAGAACCCAGTTTTTTCTGAATTTCTTTCCGATGTTTTGCAATGAAATATCCACCAAAAAATATTATAGCGGTCCCCTGATGATTCCCTTGGGAGATTTTTCTATGAAATCAAGTATTTCGCTTCGAATAGCACCATCCGGAATCTCCGCTTCTATCTGCTTGACGGAATTGGAAATGTTCACTCCCCTCACAAAGAGTATGCGGTAAATGTCTTCGATGGTACGAACGTTTTCATCGCTAAAACCGCGACGTCTCAAACCGACGGAATTCACTCCTGCATATGCCAGTGGCTCACGGGCTGCCTTGATATACGGAGGAACATTTTTCCTGACCAGAGAACCACCGGTGATAAAGGTATGCGCCCCAATCCGCACAAACTGCTGAACGGCCACAAGCCCCTCAAGGATGGCGTAATCCTCTATGGTCACATGTCCGGCTATGGTGGCATTGTTGGCCAGAATCACATTGTTTCCAACCTGACAATCGTGCGCCAGATGTGAATAAGCCATTACAAGCGAATTGCTGCCAAGGGTGGTTTTCATTCGGTCAACCGTACCGCGATTGATTGTCACGCACTCTCTGATGGTGGTATTGTCGCCCACTTCGGCCGTGGTATTTTCCCCTTCAAATTTCAAGTCCTGATGAATCGCCGAAATCACAGCTCCGGGAAATATCCTGCAATTCTTCCCAATTCGTGCACCATCCATTATGGTCACATTCGGGCCTATCCAGGTTCCGTCTCCAATTTCTACATTTTCGGATATGGACGTGAACGAACCAATGTCTACTCCGGCTCCGATCCGGGCTTTTGGGTGAATGTCATTCATGGACATGAAGCGAATTTATTTTTCTTTTACAATCTGAGCCATTAGTTCTCCTTCGGCTACAATTTTATCTCCCACGTAGGCCACCGCTTTCATGTGACAAACGCCCCTACGAATCTCGGTGAGCAAATCCAGCCTGAATACCAGGGTATCCCCGGGGACAACTTTGTTCTTGAATTTGGTCTTGTCAATCTTCATGAAATACGTCAGGTATTCCTCGGGATTGTCAACCGTATTCAGAGCCAGAATGCCTCCTGTCTGAGCCATGGCCTCAACAATGAGTACTCCCGGCATGACAGGCGCATTTGGGAAATGTCCCTGAAAAAATGGTTCGTTGAAGGTTACATTCTTGACTCCAACCACATGCGTGCTGCTCAACTCTATGATCTTGTCAACCAAAAGCATGGGATAACGGTGAGGCAAGAGTTTTTGAATTCCGACGATGTCAAACAGTGGTTCTCCTGTCAAATCGAAGCTTGGAATTTTATTTCTTTTTTCCTCGTTTATCTTTTTTCGAATCAACCTGGCAAAATCGGTATTGCCCTTATGACCGGGTCGGGCCGCAAGGATGTGCGCCTTAATCGGTTTCCCTACCAACGAGAGGTCACCTACGATGTCCAGCAGCTTATGTCGGGCCGGTTCATTCTGAAAAATTAATTTGGTGGTGTTCAGCACACCTGTTTCTTTGATCTGAATATGAGGTTTACCGAGTAAATCGGCCAACTCATCCAATTTCTCCTGGGGTTGCAGCTTGTCCACAAGAACGATTGCATTGTCCAAATCACCCCCCTTGATTAAGTTATTCTTGGCCAGGTATTCAAGTTCACGAAGAAAAACAAAGGTTCGACAGGGAGAGATTTCCTCTTCAAATTCGCCGAGGTGATACATCGAAGCGTGCTGTGTTCCCAGGATAAGCGAATTGTAATCGACCATTACGGTCAACCTGAATTCATCCTGCGGTACAGCAAGCATTTCCGTGTGTTTCTCTTCGTCTTCGTAAGCAAGATTTTCTTTGAGAACGAAGTAATCCTTGTCCTCGTCCTGCTCTACAATTCCGGCATTGATCAATGCCTGGGCAAAATACTTCGCGCTCCCGTCGAGAATGGGCACTTCAGGTCCGTCGATTTCAATTTCGATGTTGTCAATTCCGAGTCCGTATACCGCGGCAAGTGCATGCTCAATGGTATGTACGATCGCTCCGTTTTTTTCGATGGTCGTTCCCCTGGAAGTATCCACGACATTGTCAATATCTCCTTTAACCCGAGGTTTCCCCGGCAGATCTGTTCGAGTGAACCAGTATCCCGTGTTTTCCTTGGCAGGTTTAAAAGTGATATTGGAAACTTCACCCGTGTGAAGTCCAATTCCTTTTAATGAAAAGTCTTTTCCAATTGTGCACTGTTTGTCACTCATTGTCAATCTTGCTATATTTCTTTATATCTGCTTGTAATTTGTCCAATAACTTAATCATCTTGGGCAGTCTCATAAATCCGACGTACGATCGCTGATAAGATCCAATCGCAAAAGCCGGTGAGCCCTGAACGACAGCGTTATCATCAATGTTGGCACCAATTCCGGACTGGGCCGCAATTTTTACATTGTTTCCAACCGTCAAATGACCCGATACCCCAACCTGTCCTCCAATCATGCAATTCTTTCCAATTTTAGAGGACCCTGCAATTCCGGTTTGCGCCACAATCACCGTGTGCTCTCCGATCTCGACATTGTGTCCAATTTGAACAAGATTATCAATTTTTACGCCTTTGCGAATTATTGTCGATCCCATCGTGGCCCTGTCGATACACGAATTCGCTCCTATTTCGACCTCGTCTTCAATAATTACATTCCCTATCTGCGGCAATTTTTTATAATTGTTTTCACTGGTCGGACTAAATCCAAAGCCATCGGATCCAATCACGACACCGGAATGAAAGACACAATTGTTGCCAATTTGTGTATCCAAGTAAATACGAACACCGGGATAAAGCACACAATTATCGCCCAGGTTCGAATTGTTTCCAATAAAGGAGCCTGGGTATATTTTGCAATTTTTGCCGATCCTAACGTCGTCGCCAATATAGGCATTTGAACCAATATATACACCAGAACCCACTTTTGCGCTTTCGCTGATGTAAGCGCCTTCTTCAATTCCTTCCTTTGAGTGCCTTACCTGATCGTATAATTCGAGCAGTTTTCCGAAACTCGTATACGCGTCCTGTACGCGGATCAAGGTACAACTGTCCTGAACTGCTTTTTCCAACTTCAAATCCTGCTGGACAATAACAATGCTGGCTTTTGTTTCGTAGATATACGGCGTATAACGCGGATTGGACAAGAAGGTCAGAGAATGGGGTTCGCCCTCCTCTATTTTGGACAGTTTGTTTACCTCAACCGTCTCATCTCCTTCAACCTTTCCGCCAAGTAATTCCGCGATTTGTGCAGCCGAAAAATTCATTTTTCAAAAGTAGAAAATTTTAATGCCCTAAAAAATCTCAGATTCAACATGTTATTGTGTTGATTATAAATAACTTACAAAATTTGTATTAGGCAAATTGACGTTTTATTGTACGGGTGAATTCGCTGATTTGGCAAATATCTGTCATTCAATGCTCATTTTTGGATGACAGAGAAAATGTTTTTCGACCGGTTCGGACAAAGCGGTCACATTTAATTGATCGGCCGCCTCGGTGACATCGACCACCTTGCCGTCTCGGAGCAAAATATTGATGCGGTCTATTTTTGGATTGTAGGCATTATTGGCGATTCGACCCGTAAAGACAAAGTACCCTATTTCGTCATCGTCAAGATTCATTGATTCCTTGAATTTCTTTTTCAATGAGTTGACTTCGGCTTCATCGAACGCTTCTGCCTGAAGCCTTATTTTGAACAAATCCCGGTTTACGAAATTGCCGGATAATTTGGACAAGACCTTGTCACCGCAATCCATCCACACTTTGATCGATAAAAAGATGTCATTGTCGTCAAGCTTTGCAAATTGTTTCAGCCCCTCATTTCCATCCGAGAAATCATCGACCGAAACGTTGTTGTACAAAAAATATCTGAGTGCCGGTGATGCGAACAATTCCACACCCCGACCCGCCAGGTATTTGGCCCTTTTCAAAATGTTGATCAAGAGTTTTTCGGAGCTGATAACCGTTTTATGCAGGTAAACCTGCCAATACATCAGTCTTCTTGCGATAAGGAATTTCTCGATCGAATAAATTCCCTTGATTTCAACCGCCAGGGAATCATCGACAACCTGTAGCATTGAAATGATTCGGTCCGTACTGATCACCCCTTCAGAAACACCGGTGTAAAAACTATCCCGCTTCAAATAATCCAGGCGATCCACGTCCAGCTGACTTGACACCAACTGATGCAGAAATTTTTTTGGATGAGTACCGTTAAAAATTGAAAGTGCGATATCCAGTTTACCCTTCATTTCGGTGTTCAGAGCCGACATAAAACAGGCAGAAATGCTTTCGTGATTCATGCCTTCCGCAAGCAAATACTCTAGTGAATGTGAATACGGGCCGTGCCCGATGTCGTGCAATAATATGGCAAGGCAGGCGGCATTCAGTTCGTCTTCTGAAATGTCATGTCCCTTGCTTCTCAGCACACCGATGGCAAGCGACATTAGGTGCATCGCGCCGAGCGCATGATGAAAACGTGTATTTAAGGCTCCCGGGTAGACCAGATGGGTTGCCCCCAGCTGTTTGATCCGTCGCAATCGTTGAAAATATGGATGTTCGATAACATCGAAGCAAGTTTGATTCGGAATTGAAATAAAGCCGTAGATCGGATCGTTAAATATCTTTAGAGTAAACTTTGTCTTCAATATTGACCTATTTTTGCGTCAAACAATAATAACGAATCGATCCGGTATTAATAAGATCAACCTCAATAAACATGTCAAAAATTAAAATTCTCTGGGCAGACGACGAAATTGAAATGCTGAAACCTCATATAATGTTTCTGGAAGAAAAAGGATATGTGGTATCGACAGCCAGCAGTGGCGACAGCGCGCTGGAGCTTATTGAGAAAGCCCGGTATGATATTATGTTATTGGACGAAAACATGCCCGGTTTATCGGGTTTGGAAACACTTGAAAAAGTTAAATCCGTTCAGCCGGGAATGCCGGTTATCATGATCACGAAAAGCGAGGAAGAATCAATCATGGAAGAGGCAATCGGAAGCAAGATCAGCGACTACCTGATAAAACCGGTCAACCCAAATCAGATTTTACTATCCCTCAAAAAGAATCTTGACACCAACCGCCTGGTCGGTGAAAAAACGGCGTCGGACTATCAGATGGAATTCCGCAATATCGGAATGCAGCTTAACGATGATCTCGATTACCAGGAGTGGAAGGAAATTTATCAAAAATTGGTGCATTGGGAACTTGAACTTGACAATACGGACGAGGTCGGCATGGAAGAAGT
>DNDT01000499.1 GCA_003487525.1 Flavobacteriales bacterium | reverse complement strand
GTGAAAATTTCAATAATCATTTAACGCTTTACCTAAAGGGTAAAAAGAATGGCAAAATTTAAAACTCGTGCTCGGGCAGTTGATATGCTTGGACGCCAACAAATTGCTGGTGTTCCAAATGCTATTAGTGAATTATTTAAGAATGCGCATGATGCTTATGCTGACAATGTGGTAGTCGACTTTTTTCGCTCTGATGGGTTGTTTGTTCTTCGTGACGATGGACTAGGAATGACCCAAGATGATTTTGAAAATCGCTGGTTAACAATTGGGACGGAAAGTAAGCTAGTAAGTAGTAAAGGAATTAAGCAGCCTCCAATTGATTCCTCCAAAAAGAAAAGACCTATTATGGGGGAAAAAGGTATAGGACGTTTAGCTATAGCGGTCATCGGTCCACAAGTTTTGGTGCTAACGCGAGCTAGAAGAGGAAATAAATTAAGTGATCTTGTCGCGGCTTTTTTACATTGGGGATTATTTGAGGCTCCTGGCGTAAATTTGGATCAAATTGATATTCCGATAGCTGTTTTCCCGGGCGGCACACTTCCGACTGCCAAGGAAGTTGGCTTAATGGTTTCTTCTGTACGAAATAACGTTTTGAATTTACAAAAAGATGGTTACTTAGATGGGAAGTTCGCGAGACGGTTATTAACTGATTTGGAAAATTTCCACTTGGATTTGTCGGAATTGACGGGTGCTTTAAAAACCCCAAGCCTACTAGATGATGGGTGCGGTACTCATTTTTATATTATGCCTTCAAATGAAAGTTTAGTTTCTGATTTGGATATGGATATTGAAGGAAAAGAAGCATCAAAACTGAGAAAACTCCTGTTGGGATTCAGCAATACTATGTTGCCTGATACTAAACCGCCAGTTTCAACAGCTTTTCGTTATTGGCGAACTAATGAGCAATCCTATGATCTTATAAGCGAGGAAGAGTTTTTTACCCCTGAAGATTTTAAGGCTATTGATCATTATATTGAGGGTACATTCGATGAAAATGGGCAATTCTCCGGTACAGTATCAATTTATGGGAAAAAGAAATTTAAGCATGTTATTCCTTGGACTAAGGGGATTGGCACTCCAATATCGTGCGGCTCATTTAAAATTAAATTTGGATATGTTCAGGGAGATCGGAAGGATACCAAAGTTCCTCCAGAAGATTGGGCAATGATCACTCGAAAACTTAACTTGATTGGAGGATTATATATATATCAAGATGATATTCGTATACTTCCATACGGTGATTATGATGTTGATTATTTAGGTATTGAGAAAAGACGGAGTATGGGAATCGGTTATTATTTCTTCTCCTATAGGAGAATGTTCGGGGCAATTGAATTAACTCGTGCCCAAAATAGTAACTTGGTTGAAAAAGCCGGACGTGAGGGGTTTCAGGAGAACAAGGCCTTTCATGAATTTAAGGCTGTATTGGAAAATTTTTTTATTCAACTCGCGGCGGATTTTTTTCGAGAAGATGGAAAATATTCTGATGTATGGATTGAAACTCGGGAGGAAATCAAGAGAATTGCCCAAGCAAGACAAAGGCAGGAGAAGGAAAGTAAAAAGAAACAGCGTGAGTTTGAGATTCAAATCAACACCTTTTTCGAAAAAGTAAAGGCTGGTTTGGCTGAAAAAGATGTAATAATAATTCTTGATGCTTTACGTGAACAAATTTCTGTAGCGACTGAAAACAAAGATCAAATAGCCCTACTTGAAGCAGAGGTTAATGCAACTAGGGAGTTGAATAAAGTTAGAGCGAAATTTCGTATTGAAAAACCACGTGGTATAGGTCTTACTAGGCAGTTGAAGCGTGATTGGAACGCTTATGGTTTGGAAATTGAGAGACTTGAAAAAGATGTTTTTGTTTCAACTCAGGAGAAAATTGACTCTATTGTCAATGACGCTATCAAAGATTTAAAGTTTGCGTTGGATCAGAAGCAGAGAGTTGATCTTCTGGTGAACGATGTAGTAGTTGATGCGAGAAATCTAATACAAAACAAAATCGTTGCTACTCGAGAAAAACTGGTTGATCTGGACAAAAGATTCAATGTGTTGGTTCGAGAAATTAGTGAGGAGTTGGAAAAAACCGTTTCTCATATTGAGTCTGAGGTCAATGAAACGGATTTTTCTGATAAGAGAAAAAATGAAATTGAAGAGTATCGTCATAGATGGGAAAATCAAATATCAACTCAATCTCAAAAATACTCAGAGATATTGACTCATGTTCAAGCACAATTTGAAAATATTAATTGGTATCGAGACGAATATGGATACTTAATTGGTGGCGCAGAAATTACTGCGGCTCTTGAGGATGAGGTTCTTGCTTTGCGTGAGCGTGCGGATGCTGATTTGGAATTAACTCAATTGGGCATGGCTTTAGATGTGGTCAATCATGAATTTACTAACATAATTAGGTCCATCAGGAACAATCTACGAAAATTAAAAGCTTGGGCAGAAGCTAACCCCAAACTTCAATCGGTCTACAAAGATATATTTGATAGTTTTGCCCATTTGGATGGGTATTTGACATTGTTTACGCCTCTTAATCGCAGGCTATATCGTACATCTATCAATATGTCAGGGAGTAATATTGCTACATATTTAGAGGATTTGTTCAATGAAAGACTAGAGAGGCACGAAGTTACCTTAATAGTTACAGATACGTTTCGTAGAATGGAGCTTGTTGGTTATCCATCGACATTTTATCCTGTGTTCATAAATTTGGTGGATAATGCGATTTTTTGGTTGAAAGATCATTCACTTCCTCGAGAGATAAAACTAGACGCGAACGGCGTTGAGTTCTTTGTGTCAGATAATGGTCCTGGCATTTCTAATCGAGACAGGGAAGCTATTTTTGAGTTGGGATTTACAAGAAAGCCAGGCGGACGAGGCATGGGATTGTACATTTCAAGGGAAGTTCTA
The DNA here is from genome assembly GCA_003487525.1 of Flavobacteriales bacterium. GTDB lineage: Bacteria > Bacteroidota > Bacteroidia > Flavobacteriales_E > Vicingaceae > UBA11591. The sequence goes on along the minus strand of DNDT01000499.1, from coordinate 1,549 downwards.
AAGAAAGAAAATTTTCAACTTCGACTTTTGGATAAAAAAGGCAAAAAGGACGGGGCGACTTTTATAATCAGCCCTACCGAAATCCGATATTGAAAAGGGTAGAAATGTTCAAGCAAAATTCATTATTTTTCAAAAACTCAAAAAAAATTGCTGAAGAGTTTTTACAAACAACGGTCATTGTTGATGATCAAGCTTATTTTGAAACTGATAAGTCAATTCAAAACAATATAAATTCACCTGCTATTACTGAGTTAGTGGAGCCAGGCCGAAGACAGAAAAAGAGAAATCCGATTGAAGAGCCAGTTAAAATATCATCCCGTGTTCCAAATCAGATTGAGGAAAGAGGGTCTCATGTGCTTGATGCCCAAAAAGTGATTAATAGCTTCGCTGAAAAGCATATTGTCTGTTCTGTAATTAAGCCTACTTTTGACAACAATTGGATTAGCTCTGTTGAAAAACTGGCATCTAGTGCGGATATACTTATTCTAGATTGGGAGTTGAAACAAGATAACGGCAAGAGAGTAAAAGCTCTCCTTGGAAAACTTTTAAAATCTGCATTCAGTGCACCAGAGCAAATAAGATTATTGGTCATTTACACTGGTGACCCTAAAATCGCAGAGATATCTAAAGTGATTAAGAGTGTAGTACAACAAGAGCTGAATATTAATGCCGATGAAATAATAGAACAAGATGGCGGATTTGCGCTAGTAGTTGGGTCAATACGTATTGTAATATTCTCAAAGTCAGGCACAAACTTTCTTCCGGCAGAATACGAACATAGAAAAGTAAGCTTTGATGACTTAGCAGATCATGTGACTTCTGAGTTCACTGTTATGACAGCAGGTTTGGTGTCTAATGTTGCGATAACATCACTAGCCCATATAAGAATAAACACTCATAAAATATTAAATAAGTTCTCTAGCAATTTGGATGCACCATATCTTACGCATCGAGCCTTGCAAAATACGCCAGATGATGCTGAGGATTTCTTAATGGAGTTAATCGCAGAAGAGTTTAGAACTCTTCTTGATGAAGAATCTGTAGGAAATAGAGCAAATATTAACGCTATTAGAGAGTGGCTCGAATCTAGTGGTAGACCCGAGTTTTTTCTTGCCACAGCTGTTCCAACTTCATTATCACTTGATGAAACTGTTGGACTTCTTGAGTCTGGATTCGAGACATGCAATAAAATCACCAATAACAACAAAAAAAAGCCACATAAACTACCGTTTACAGAGATGTTTTCTGGAAATATTGCAGATCAAAGTCTTGATGAGCAATTTGGCNNATACTAATAGAGATTTCCCGTTTCTCCCGTTACAAAGCCGGACCCCAAGTGAAAAATTTCGATTGATTATAGCGAATGATACAGGTCATGTAAGATTGGCAATCAATGATAAGCCATATCATCTCAGTATTATTAACTTTACTAGTCGCCCAGATGATCATGGCAAGATAATAGCTAAGCATGAAGGTAAAAATTATTATTTTACAAGTACCAATCGGGTGAAGTTTAAATGGGTAGGAGAGTTGAAACCCGAACATGCGC
>DNDT01000465.1 GCA_003487525.1 Flavobacteriales bacterium | reverse complement strand
AGGGTATGGGGTATGGGGTATGGGGGAGAAGGGGAGAGGGGGAAAGGGAAACATGGTTGATACCCGCAGACCCGGGTCATCACCATCTCAAATTGAAATGGATAATTTTCCGACCGGTTCAATTAGGCAAAAATAATTTGCACAACATAATGATTGAGAAATTATCTTTGAAGACGTTTAATAAAATGGGCGTTTATAAACAAACAGATGAAGAACACATATTTTAATCTGATAGACCAAAGTTTTTACTTTCCACAGGAAGGTTTTGATTTGAGAGAAGGATCTCTTTCATTTCACGGTATATCTATTAAATACCTGATTGATAAGTACGGCACTCCATTCAGGTTTATTTACTTGCCCAAAATAGGTGATCAAATAAAAAAGGCACGGAATTTATTTAACAGGGCAATTAAAAAACACAATTATAAAGGAGCATATCACTTTTGTTATTGCACAAAGTGCAATCACTTTTCACACGTGGTTTCCGAAGCATTAAAACACAATGTGAATCTTGAAACTTCATCTTCTTTTGACATCGATTTAATCCTGAACCTGTATAACGAAGGAAAGCTGGACAAGAAACGGATCATTGTCAACAACGGGTACAAGACGGACTCCTACTTGAAAAAAATAATAGGACTTTACGATATGGGATTTGAAAACGTTCTTATCGTTCTGGACAGTAAAAACGAACTCGAACGCCTGTTGAAATTAAACGGTAAACACAAAATAAAGATTGGACTGAGGATGGCTATAAACGAGGAGGCACAGTCTTCTTACTACACATCCAGACTTGGAATTCGTCAATCGGAAATAGTGGAATTTTATGAGAACCACATCAAGGGCGTAGACAAACTGGAGTTCAAAATGCTTCATTTTTTTGTTGATTCAGGAATTAAAGACAGCCTTTACTACTGGGGTGAGTTTCAGAAAGCACTTCAATTGTACATCGATCTGAAAAAACATTGTAAATCTCTTGATGCTTTTAACCTGGGTGGTGGTTTTCCTATCCGGAACAACCTCGGATTCGAATACGATTACGAGTACATGATCAGTGAAATCGTAAAGAACATAAAGGAGGCCTGTGTTAACGAAAAAGTGCCGGAACCTGATATCTACACTGAATTCGGAAAGTATACCGTTGGGGAAAGCGGTGCCATTATTTTCCAGGTGCTTGAGCAAAAACTGCAAAACGACACGGAAAACTGGTACCTGGTTGACAACAGCCTGATGAACACCATCCCGGATTCATGGTCCATCCATGAAAAATTCATTTTGCTGCCCATCAATAAATGGTACAACGAATACAGCAGGGCCAACATTGGTGGAATCAGCTGCGATCATTCGGATTATTACAACAGCGAGGATTTCAATCAGGAAGTCATGCTTCCGACGTATAAAAACAATGAAAAGGAACCCTTGTACCTCGGATTTTTTCACACGGGAGCATATCAGGACGCCATTAGTGGTTACGGCGGCATTAAACATTGCCTGATTCCATCTCCAAAACACGTGATCATTGACAGGGACGAAGCCGGTAACATCATCGACTACGTTTACAGAAACGAACAGTCGGCCGAAGACATGTTCAGAATTTTAGGCTACGAGAACGAATGAAACACTATGCCGGAATAGAAGAAAAATATTGCACGGCAGATGCCGCCGCCGTGTATTTGCAATCCATTCCTTACGACGGAACAAGTACCTGGGGAAAAGGGGCGGATGGAGGATTTGAAGCCTTTCTCGATGCATCCGAAAACATGGAATTGTACGACATTGAGACAAGGTCTGAAGTCTACCGAAAAGGGGTGCACATATTGCCGGAAATTTCAGAAAAGAGATCTCCTGAATTAATGTTTGAGGCAGTATATCGGACAACCAGGGAATTGCTTGAAAAAAATAAATTTCTCACATTTTTTGGCGGAGAACATTCAGTGAGCATTGGCATTATCAAAGGCTTTTATGAAACGCATTCCAATCTGACCGTTCTTCAGCTGGATGCCCATGCCGATTTAAGACCTTCTTACGACGGAACTGCGTACAATCACGCCTGCGCCGTTCACGACGCCTCCAAAAACACGAACCTGATACAGGTAGGTATCAGGAGCATGGATCAGAGCGAAGAAGAACATATGGATCGCAGCAAGGTGTATTTTGACCGTGACATGTACGGCAAGTCTGACTGGATGCAGGATTCCATCGATCAGATGACTGATCAGGTTTACCTCACCATCGATCTGGATGTTTTCAATCCAGCAATTATGCCGGCCACGGGTACTCCGGAACCCGGAGGACTGGATTGGAATACCTGTATTCAATACCTTAAAATGGTATTTTCATCCAAGGAAGTTGTCGGTTTTGACATTGTCGAATTGGCTCCGATTAAGGGATTGAAAGCCCCGCAGTTTTTGGCCGCCAAATTGTATTATAAATTACTGAGTTATAAATTCATGTTAAATGGGTAAAACAGGATCTGTCCGAACGTTTATCGTTGAAAACTACAAGCATTTTAATGCCGCTGCCCTGGTCGAAGCGGCCCAGGCTTACGAAAAGCACCTCTCAGAAGGAAAAAAAATGATGATGACCCTGGCCGGTGCGATGAGTACGGCCGAACTTGGTAAATCGCTGGCCGAAATGATTCGTCAGGATAAGGTACACATCATTTCATGCACCGGAGCCAATCTGGAAGAAGACGTCATGAACCTGGTGGCGCATTCTCATTACAAGAGAATTCCGCATTACAGGGACCTCACGCCCGATGATGAATGGGAGCTGCTGGAAAAAGGATTGAACAGGGTTACCGACACCTGCATTCCCGAGGAAGAGGCATTTAGAAGAATACAAAAGCACATTTTCAAAATCTGGAAGGAAGCACAGGATAAGGGTGAACGATATCTGCCACACGAATATCTGTACAAGCTTTTGCTTTCGGGAGTCATGGAACAGTATTACGAAATAGATCCAAAAAATTCGTGGATGCTGGCCGCGGCCGAAAAAAACCTTCCGATGGTTGTACCCGGATGGGAAGACAGCACCCTTGGCAATATTTTTGCGTCTTATTGTTTAAAGGGTGAATTGAATCCATCCACGATGAAATCCGGTATCGAGTACATGACTTATTTATCCAGGTATTATATCGACAATGCCGGAACGGATGGAATTGGATTTTTTCAGATTGGTGGCGGAATTGCGGGTGATTTCCCGATTTGTGTTGTGCCTATGTTATATCAGGATATGGAATTAACGGATACACCTTTTTGGAGTTATTTTTGTCAGATAAGTGATTCAACCACGAGCTATGGATCGTATTCGGGAGCAGTGCCGAATGAAAAAATTACATGGGGAAAGTTGGATAAAGTCGGTCCAAAGTTTATTATTGAATCCGATGCGACGATTGTCGCGCCATTAATTTTTGCATTTTTACTTAACTGGTAGTAAATTAAAACATATGAGTGCTGAATCTAAAGTTAGGGTGTTTACCACATTCGAGAAACTAAGTAAAGAAATTCAGGAACGGATCAAATTGGAATACCCCTTTGGGTTTAGCGAACATTTAATAAGCTTCTTTAACAAAGACGGGGCTCATATTACTGCGCTTCGCTTTGAAACAGAGGATAAGATCCTGTTGATTAAAATGACCACGGCAGTGGCAAAGGACATCATTGAAAAGGATGACGATTACGATGATGACGGAAACCTGAAGGATGAGGTAAGGGAAGATTACGAAGAAAAGCATGAAGACATCGAACCCGACGAGGATTACGATTAATTCTTCATTCTCTGCTGGCCGACACTAATCGTCGTTCTCGAATCCGAGATGAAATAAAGCATCCCCTCTGTTTATTATTGGCAGATTGTTTATTGCAATAATGTGCCCATTTGAAGGCGATTTAACCACTATCTGGGACTTTCCATACGGATCTGTAATGTGACCAATAACATCGTTCACGGACACTTCTGAGCCATATCGCACTACCGAATGATGCATGCCAGATCTTTTGGCCCTGACCCAAACCGATTTTTTCAATGAAGTCGAAGGGATTCTCGGTGTGGGTGCCTCGTCTCTCATCCCAAGATGCTTCATAACCCTGAGTGCCCCGTTCACACCCACATCGACAGAATGCTTTCTCAGACGCATGGATTCACCTGCTTCGTATACAAGAATTGGTTTTTCAAAAGAGAGGGCGTGTTTTCTAAGAGATTTATCCCTTAACGGTGCATTCAGGGTATAGGGGGCCGAAAAAACCCTCGCCAGTTCCAAACTGGGGGCATGGTTAAAAACCGTTCGAATCTGAGGGAAATTATTGATTCTGTTTCCGCCCGTATGAAAATCTATGCCACAGTCAATTAACGGAAGAATCTCACTACTTAAAAAATAAGCAATCTGGCTTGCGAGCGAACCGGTTTGCGTTCCGGGAAAGGAGCGATTGACATCCTTGCCTCCGCTGTTTTCCCTCGAAAAATTTATAAACCCAAGGGTATTTACGATCGGAATGCAAATGACGCTTCCTCTTTTTGGCACGAAAAGTCTTTCTTTTACGATTCGCCGTACGATTTCGACACCGTTGATCTCGTCCCCGTGCATTCCTGCGGACAGCAGCAATGTAGGTCCCTGCCGTTTGCTTCGACCCACAATTACGGGCATGTTTATCACGGTACCGGTCGGGAGTCGTGAAATGAAAAAATCCAGGTGCTTTGTTTCACCGGGAAGAATAATTTCATCCCTGATTTTAAACTCTCGGTTCATTATGCAGTAATTTTAGTTTTCCTTTTTCGGGCCACATTTCGTTCGATGTACGCAACAATCTTCCCTGCAATGTCAACATGAGTGGCCGTTTCAATTCCTTCAAGACCGGGAGAGGAATTCACTTCCAATATCAGAGGTCCGCGCTTTGACGGAAGCATGTCAATTCCGGCTACCGCAAGGCCCATTGTTCTGGCGGCTTTGATGGCAGCTGCTTTTTCGGCACGTTTTAGTTTAACAACTTCCGCTTTTCCTCCCCGGTGAAGATTTGATCTGAATTCTCCTTTTTGCGCCTGTCGTTTCATTGCTCCGACAACTTCTCCGTCAATGACAATGGCCCTTAAGTCTGTTCCGCTTGCTTCCTTGATAAACTCCTGTATGATCACCCTCGCTTTCAGTCCTTCAAATGCTTCGATTACCGATTGAGCGGCATTGTCTGTTTCGGCCAGGACAACGCCCAGCCCCTGGGTGCCTTCCAGTAATTTAATCACCACCGGGGCCTGTCCGATATGTTTGAACAGGGTACTGTTCTTTTTTCTGGAATAATTGGTGAAAGCCGTTTTGGGCATCTTAAGATTGTGCCTTGAAAGAATTTGAAGACTTCTTAGTTTATCTCTGGTGCGGGTAATGGATATGGAGCTGACGGCACTGAAAACACCCATCATCTCAAATTGTCTGACAACAGCCGTCCCGTAAAAAGTGACCGAAGCACCTATTCTTGGAATGATGGCGTCGAGGTCGGTTACCTCCACACCGTGGTAGATGACACTGGGCCCCGAATCTTCAATGACAATGTCACACTTCAGGTGATCGATAATCCTTGCATGGTGGCCCCTCTCTTCAATGGCCTGTACCAGGCGCCGGGTAGAATATAAAGTCGGGTCTCGCGATAATACCGCGATATTAAGCTTACGTGGTTTTGTCATTGTTCTTTTTGAAAGAAAGGTTTCTTTTGGATACGTCCACTAAAAATCGTTTAAACAGAAATTTTCTACCCAAAAGTATGGGATAGTTCATCGCTTTTCGATTGGCAAGGTTAAACTCGGTTTCAATCAGCTCGTCAAATACCCGCACAACTGTCCGTATCACATATCTTTTTTCGGAGTGTCCGCTGGAGCTTTTCACTTTTTGAATCCGGAAATCATCGAATGAATGCACGACATTTTGATATTCGGGATGCGACTCGTCAAGTAGTTTAAAATGCAAGGTCGAACGGTGCTTTCTTTTTGTAAGGTAAATTTCTTCGCAGTGAATGGAAGATGTACGGGCCCCTGTATCAATTTTACAATCGATCGACCTAAGTTTCAGGTCAGGTAGATCAATCTTATCTTTTCGCCCAATAACCTTCATGTTGATTTTACGAATTTAGGTTTCCGAATATAGATAAAAGGCCCAATTACCTGCACAAATCACTTCAATTTGAACCGGTTGGAGCCATTCGTTAAAAGGAACTCCTCTTTTGCTTCCGTCTATAATCAGAATAAAGTTGAAGTTGCACGTAACGAGTAAAAAAGTGCACTAGGCACTTTTAAATACCGTGTTCAGATTTTTGAATCCTTTGTATTCGATGGCGTATCCGTTTGGGTCCTTGATAAAAAAGGAATATTGTTCACCAACCATTCCCTCAAAAACAATTTTTGGTTCCGACAGAAACCTGATGTGCAGGGCTTCAAACCGGTTTTTTTCTTTTTCCCATTCTTCCAGCGTAAGGATCACGCCAAAGTGCTTAATCGGATTTCCCTCTTTTCCCATCCGGGGAATTTCCTTTTTAAAATTGCCCATCTGGTGAAACGTCAGTTGATTCCCGTGGAAATCAAAATCAGCCCAATTCGTTGCCGACCGGCCTATCCTGGCTTTCAACACATTTAAATAGAAGTTGGTGGTTTGTTCTATATCTACAACCGGAAGTGCTAAATGAAACATATGACAAGGTTTAAATTAGATTAGTTGATTGGAATTGAATTACTGCTTTGGGAATTACCCTATTTTTCATTGTTGTTTTTTTGTTTGGGTAAATTATACGTCATGCAATGGTAACCGCCTCCCCATGAATTAAGGTATTTCGGGTTAATCTGAATGATCTTGTGATTCGGAAACAATCCCTGAAGGATTTCCTTCACCTTGTCATCCTTATCTTTTACAGTCTGCATCATGCCGTCCTCAAAATACTTTGCGGCTATTACTACCTTATTGCCAATGACGAAATTCAGATAACTCGCCATTATTACGGTTTCGTATTCCCTTCCGTTTGAAGGATCGACGTATTTATCGAACATTAGATCTGCCGTTGGAATGCGTATCACATGAATGTCATTGATTTCAAACTCTTTGAGTATGGCCATGTTTTCTTCCAGTCGATTGTGATTCTCCACATTTATTGGATGATTTGTATGGTCAGCACCCTGGACTTCGGCCAGCAGAACCGTATTCTTGTTCACAAATCGGCAGAATTCATCGATGTGGCCACCTGAACCTACCGGATAGATGTTTTGAAAAATCGGACCTTTTGCGAATGCCTCATCTTCGATAAGTCCTTTTTTCAACCAGATTACGCGGTCAACACCACAGATTTTTTTCAACTCCTCTTCAATCATTTTCTTTCTTTTCGAATCGGTTTTGATATCGAAGTAGTTTTCCGTCATAATTACCGTCCCTTCTCCATTTGATTCTCGTGCACCTCCCACACTTCTCAATTTAGACCTGACAAGGGGAATGTTCAACTCCCTTGCAATATTCTGGTCGTTGTTTTCGAATTCTATGACATTTGACCTAAAGTCTACGGCGCGCAGTTGGCCATTCCTGTTTTTTACGATAGCCGGCCCATTATCCCTTACCCATATGTCGAGATCAGGTATGGGAAAGAAACTCACGTTCTCAATTTTTGCGCCCAGGTCAATCAAGGTGGATTCGGCCGATTCTTTATCGTCTGCAGATGCCAGGATCACCCCGACATTCTCATATTCACTTAGTTTAACAATTAGTTCTTTTACTGGATCCTGTGGTAAAAAAACGACAAAGATTTTATCGTTTTCATCGAAATCGGCACTTAAAACATACTGATCGGGGTCGTTTAATTCGCACGCAATTAGCGAGAGGATTAAGCAGTAAATAATTTTTTTCATGCAAACGACACCATAAGAATACAAATACTCTATATGAAATTACTTCTTTTTTATTGATTGCAATATTCTTTAAAATTATTTGTATTCAATGTATAGTGCGAGATTCAAGATGAAAAATTCTTTTAGACCTGAATTTTTATTGGTCCGGAGAAGAGTAATTCTTGGAAAAATAAAAGGGAAAAACCAACCGATTTCTCTTTATTGCAATAGCGATATGTTGTTTTAATATCTGACAGAGGTCATAGATAAGTTCTGCCAGTCACTCTACATTTGGCCCTTACCAGAAGGGTCGAATAAGGTATTCTCCCATTTCGGTAAATATTGGAAGCATGTACAGAAAAATTGATGATTTTCTTTCAGACTGGGAAAATGAGGCCTTGTTTACGATAAAAATATTCTCGAACATTTCGGAAGAAGTGAAAGGGTTAAAGCCGACAGAAAATCTCCGGACCCTGGAGAGAATGGCCTGGCACATTACCCAATCATTGACCGAGATGCTCTTCAGGACCGGAATAATTGAGTCTGATTTACTCGAGAATGAACCTATTCCCGGGAGTATGGTTGAAATCAGGAACATTTACAGGGAGAACAGTGACGCACTGTTAAGCCTTATTCCAGCTCACTGGAAAGATGAGGACCTGACTGAAAGAATCGATGTGTATGGTCAGCAATGGGAACGGAGAAAAATACTATCCGTTTTGGTAAAACACCAGGCGCATCACCGTGGACAAATGACTGCACTTATGAGACTGAACGGTTTAGTGGTTCCGGGCACCTATGGACCTTCAAAGGAAGAATGGGGTAAGTTTGGTATGAAGGCGCATGAGTAGCGGGCGGGAGAGCAGGCAGATTCTGGATTTTCACAGAAATTGAAACGAATTATTGGTCTCCTTATTAATTCAAAACCGTTTCACAAAATAGTTTCGCTTTTCAAAAATGTTTTCAATTTCAAGCATCATCTGATTCAGGCTTGCCGAGCGCTCCTCGCTGACGGTATGTGTCAGTTCATCAATGTGCTCTGTCAATTCGAGATCCAGCGAACAGATTGACTTCATGTCATTTTCATCAAATTGGGAATTACCCTCGTGTGTCGGCACTGCGGAAGGATCGGTATCAACTTTAAGTTTTAAAGCGGCTATTTTGTTTCTGAAGGAATTCAATTCATTCATTTGTACCCTGTCCTTTATGGAAATAAAGGTGTTGACCCTGGCGTGAAGCTGGTCTTCAATGAAATTCAACATGGTGACAATGTAATCTCGGAATTTCCTGTCACAATTTTTCCGTTCGGATATATCCGAATAACCGGTATATCCGGGTACCACTGAGGCGATCTTATTCAGAATGGCACCTTTTTTTTCCATGGTTTATACTGAAGATTCCGCAAGTACGGTCATGAGTCTTTTGCAACCACCATATTTGATAAACTCCGCATGATCTTTGATGGAGTTAAAGCAGGAGCCGGTTATCTTTTTGCAGGATATTTCACATTCGGTTTGTTCGTTAAATGTTTTTAGGGTATTGGTGGCAAGCGGATTTGTGTAAGAAGATTTCGCATCGTGATTTTTTAACCATCTAAGTGAATTCATCCAGATGGCCGCACTTAAGGCACCACATGCATTGCCGCTTAACCCCAGTCCTCCGGCAAATCCCGATGCCATGATCACTTCTTCGTCATTGCCTCCCATGTTTTTAACGACTTCAGAAGCACAGCTTATTGGCATTCCCTGCTCATCAATTTGATCTTGTTCCAATCCCTCGGAAGCTGACTTAATCGCCTCGGGAGCCCATTTTTCTGCCAGGGTAAAGCAGTTTAAAAACCTGCCTGAAAAGAAGTATTTAGCCATACTCAGCTTGCTCGAAAAGTCGCATCCTGTAATTTCCCGACATAGGACTGTTTTTGTTCTGCCCGTGAATGATTCCATCAGTCGTTGCGTTGCGTTAATCGCTACGTAGCTGGCCTGGACCGGATCG
>DNDT01000269.1 GCA_003487525.1 Flavobacteriales bacterium | reverse complement strand
AATGTCAGATATACAAGAAAAATGCCAACGGCACTCGACGGGGAAGATAGAACACGAGACAAAGAGAGTTGAGCAAATATTTAAATCAAACTGGAACCTTATTGCAAACATCTATAACGATGTCTTGATATTGCTTGGCGAAAAACAACTTACGATCAATCAATTCACGCTTACTGACATGAGACATATGCTCATCCTTAAAACTTGGCAAATCTTCCAATATATTTTGCAAAATATCTGCTAACATCTCAGCATCGTTAACCCCAAAGAAATAGCCTCCTTGCGGATTTTGCTCTCTATGTACAGGTATGTCAGAAAGTATCACCCGCTTACCAAGTGATTTTGCCTCTTCGACAGTACTACTCCACCCCTCAAATGAGGAGGGATTTATGATGGCTATTGAATTTCTCATAATAGAAACCAGGTCACAGTAAGGGACAACACCCAATATCCGTAAAGAATCTTTAAGATTTTGATCTTCAATGTGTGCCATTATGTCATTAAAATATTGCGGCTGCCTGTGGTCATATGTTTTACCTGTTAATATAACTAAAGTTTTTATTCCTTTCTCTTTCAATACGCCTAACGCATCAATTACTGTTTTATGATTTTTATGTACCCAAAATTGGTTTGGTACATGAAAGTATGGTCCACTAAATTTGTATTTATACTCCAACTCTTCTCTCGAAAGCAGCCTAATCTTCTCAAGAGGGCCAGCGACAAACTGCAATACTTTTGTTTTATCTACATACTCTGGATAAAATTTCTTAACATCTGCCAATGAATCGCAACTACTTACAATTACGCTTGTACATTCTTTGAACAATTTGCGATGCATCAAGTCTCTATAATTTATTTCAGCTTTACTAAATAATTCAGAAAGATATTTATGCTGAAAATCAGGTATCCACCCAATGCATTTTATCTTGGAATGTCTTCCTACGGAACCGGAGTGGGACAAAACAGAAATATCATATTTCCGCAAGAGTCTCTCCATTATAATATCGTTGGGCAAAACAAATTGAGATACTTTATGAAGAATCCATGCTGGCGATTTTCGATCAAGTATTTTGGTCTTAACTATTTCAACAGTGGGGAAATCTTTTGTCAAATCCAGGTCACTACTATATCCCGTTAGAATTACCGGCTCAATCTTTCTATTTTCAAGTCTTCCGATAGCTTCTATTAAATTTCTAAAATAATTAAGATTCCCAAGCAAACGATCCGAGAAGTTTATAAGGAAACCAACCCTTATCACTGCGCACCACCTTTGTACCATTTAACATAATCTCTGACCCCATCTTGCCATTTCTTAACTGGATGCCACCCCCACTCTTGAGCAAGTGAAATATCAGCAATATAATCTATTGGATCACCAGGACGAAGGGAGCCCACAAAAATTGGCGACTCAGAACATTGATATACTTCAAATACAGATTCAAGTATTTCCTGTACACTTACCCCCTGCCCCGCCCCCCCATTTACAATCGGACACTCTCTTGATGCATTCTCCCCAGCAATAAACAGAAGCATTGATGAATCATCAATATGCAGCCAATCTCTTTTTTCATTGCCACTTCCAAAAAAATTATATTCTTTGTTTTTTAATTTTGAGCATGCATCCCATAGGAGTTGTTTCCTAAGAGAGTTACCATAAATTGAAAATAATCTGACGATAACACCCGAGACACCAAAATGCTTTGCATAGGACACAATCAGCTCTTCGGCAATTTTTTTGTGTGTGCCATAAGGAGATATTGGACAGAGCGGTACAGCTTCGTTAATTGGTTGCTGCCGAACTATTCCATACACCCCGGCACTTGAAGGGTAAACCAAACTTGTTTTGGGAGAATACAGCCTGATATATTCAAGTACTGCCGTTGTTGTTACTACAGTACGTTGAAAATCCTGAAAAGGGTTGTTCATCGAAAAACTGACCGAGCCGCTCCCAGCACAATGGACAAGAATGTCTGGTTTTTGTGCGTAGGTAATCATNNGTGCCATTCAGATATGCCCCATTCCCGCCATTCGTCCCTTGCCCAACTTCCATGTCCTATGCCTACAACATACCAACCTTTTGAAGCATAAAATCGAGATATATTTCTACCGACAAAGCCGTAGGCGCCGGTTACGCAAACAGTTTTCATAGATTTAATTATTTTATTTTATATTTCAGAATAGTAATAAGCCAATCGCTTTCATTACTATAAGCTGCTTGGAGCTTATAACACATATTACAAATATCTGTTTTGTAATAAAAACAAACAAGAGTATAGGGTATAATATAATTTGTCTATTTACGAACGACAAAGCTGAACAAACGGCCTGGGCGCCGATCAAATATTGATAATATTTTTAGAGTGGTATCAAAGACCAAATCATTAAACAATAACAAATTAATAATGCTACCAGCAGGAAATTTTTAAATTCGACTAGTCAATTTATCTTTGAGTATTTCCTTCGTGAAAGGTGCATAATTAATTACTGTATCAAATGGCCCCAAGATCTTTTCCAAACGGAAACCTGCTTTCACCAGAGCCTTTTTGTAATCCTTAAGCAAAAAAGCATTCTCACCGCCATAAAGGTTGTGTAATGGATGCTGCTCCAAAAATTGAGGCAACTGTTGCGAACAAGAAATTACATGCTCCCTTGTCGCAACAAACATGCCGCCGGGCTTTAGCACCCGGAACAATTCACGGCAAAATTTTTCGATATCATTTGCATGATGCAGAACTTGCCTAGCATGAATTACATTAAACGTTGCATCAGAAAAAGGCAAAAACTCACCGGACTCCTGCACCACTTCTACCTTCAAACCTGCCTCTGCAGCTAGTCTTCTAATTGCTCCGCTGCCGACTAAATCACTGGGATCTGGTTCTATTGCCGTTGTATCCCAGCCATCTTTTGCCAAAGCAAAACTTGCGATACCGTTACCTGCACCAACATCTAGTGCTTTTCCGGGAACAAGAGGCAATAGACCACGAATTGCCTGCCACTCATCGCTATTCCAAAAACGTACTGCGGTTGATAGTGCTGGACTATCGTAATAACAAGCCTTGACCAATTCTTGCTTGTCGGGTTGCTCCAACAACCACTTAACAGCGTCCTCCCAACTACCAAATTGATTAGCGTTCATTTTGTGGAATTTCTCTAATCACGCGAGCGGGATTCCCAGCCACAATAGTCCATGGTGGTACATCTTTTGTAACCACTGATGCTGCGCCGACAATAGCACCTTCTCCAATGGTTACACCCTTTAGTATTGAACTTCCATATCCAATCCAACAATGATTGTTTATAACAACAGGAGCGCTTATAACTTTATTATAAACATCAGGAAATTGTCCATGTACCCATTTTCTTGATACTTCTGCACGAAGTTGCGCTGAACGGGGATGTAAATCACTATCCATAATGCAAACATTGTCAGATATCAGACAAAATTCTCCAATCTCAACATTTTGAGCCGAATAGATCCGTGATCGTCCTATAAAGCTATTCTTTCCAATACGAAGCTTTCCTTTTTCATATATATCAAGGGTCCCATCGATTAGTACATCATTTCCAATAAAAACCTGATTTTTAGAAGTGCCATGAAAAAAAATTTCGGCTCTATGGGTAATCCTCAGACCTTTGCCACAGATTGCAAAAGCCTGAAACATAAGCTTTCTATGCAGGGCAAATAAACGAAATGGGTTAATGAATTTTAGAAAAAATAATTTCACCTTGAACATTCTCACTATAAACTAAAATTAGATATGTAAATATAGGATAACGTATCAATATAATGCAAAAAAGTTCAACTACTAACACAACAGCCACCGAAGATATCTAACTCCTCTATTCTACATGCTGACATTCCACCGGTTGAGTGAACACCGTGTTAAGTTACAAGTTTGAAACAGGTCGCCTCGTAATCGGCTGGGCTTTTAGAACCCAGAGTCGAACGGAAACGACGGCGGGTATAGAATCACTCGATGTACTCAAAGATACTCTGTCGAGCATGGAAACGTATCAGGTAGTTCTGTTGAAATACCAGCACCGGCTTCAAACTACCAAAAAAACTTTCAACCGGGGCGTTATCCCAACAACCGACGAGAAAAACAGGTCGAGAACCACTGCCAGGTAGAGCCAACCCTCAATGATCCAGATGTAAGTGATTTGGCGGTCGCCTTAAAGCATCACTTTGCTTTAGCTCGCAAGTTATCTTCTCGCGCCAGGCGGGCAACGCGATTTTCGCTACAGCCCCCCCCCTGTTCTTTGAGCGCCTGATAAACGCGGGGATGCCGCAAAACTCCCCACTGTCAAGATGTACGGTACGGATTTCCTTCCGCAGTTTGTTGTTTGACCGCTTTTGCTTGGATTCGGGATTCTTTAGCCAAGCATAGTAGCCGCTGCGTGAGACCGATAGTACCTCGCACATGACCGAGATAGGAAATTCCGTCTGATACTGATGCATAAAACGGAAAATCACTTCGGGTCGTTGGAGTAGATGGCCATCGCTTTTTTTATAATGTAGCGCTCCATTTTAAGGCGCTGATTTTCGAGCCTGAGCCAACTCAGTTCTTCTGCTCCAGAGGTTTGCTTTCCTTTGTCAGGAAAAGCCTCTTTCGGATTATCGCCATACTGGTGAATCTATTTACAAAGCGTGTTGGGGTGAATCCCCAAGTCTCTATCCACCCCCAACACGTTTTAGTCACTGCCGGTTTTCAAGCGAACCGTCTCTATCTTGAACTCACGGGAATAACGCTTTCCCTAAGAAACCATGCCAGTCCTCCTGGTACTAACGTAGCAGCTTTTCAAACTGTCCACAATTTCGGTGGAAGGTGAAAACGCCGTTTTTTTCCACACTACAAAATTGTGATCACCGAACCCAACCAACTATCCAATTAATGATACGTTTAATCAACGCAATACGAATAAAGTTCCTATCACAAAATTGATCAGCTTGAATATTCTTAAATACGCCCAAAGGATGCTTCAACGGAAAAGCAATTGAAGCTCGTGCCAAGTTAGCTAGATTACTATACTTTGTCGTATGCGTCGCATTCGCAGCGAAACCAATATTTGAAACCATATTCAAGGCAGGAATGACACTAATTCGGCCCTCTAGCCAATTTGCAAAAACCCACTGATAATCCCAAGTGTCAATCTCGCCACGATGTACTCGCTCGAAAATCTTGTGCCAATAAGTGGCCTCATGCACACTGCCAATCATGTCTGGAAGCCAATTCCCATCACGGATTAAGGGCCACTTTGCCATTGTAACATCATAGCTCTCGGCCCAACGATCACGCCACGAAGCCCAGCCCCAAATGTGTCCGAATTTAGAAAAGTAATAACTATCATCATTGCGGCGTTTACCAAGCTGCAAATTCACACCACTAATCATGCTGATGCGCTGATCGTCGCGATAGAACTCTAACAATTCCTGACAGAAACGAAAAAAAGTGGGATCTGGCAGGCAGTCATCCTCAAGAATAATCGCCTCTGGCACCTGCTTGAACACCCAATCGATCCCGCTTGACACCCTTTCCCTGCAACCCATGTTCTTATCAGAAAAGTTTGTAAGAACTTCACAATCCCAATCCACAAGTTCAACAATAGCACGCGCTGCGGCGCACTTCTCAACCTCGCCATGCCGATTTTCACGAGGCCCATCGGCAATCACAAGCAATTTGGCTGGTCTAGCCTTTGCGATCTCGGCAAAAACTCGCTCAGTGGTATCTGGTCGGTTAAATATTATGAACGCAACAGGAGTCTTAAGTTGCCAATCAGACATCAAGTGTTTTCCTTTAATAACAAGCAATAGGTTTTTCAGGCCGTCCGCCAACTCCCCTGCCAGTAAACAGTTTCAAAATAGAGTTCCTGAAGTTCTTTGATATATCTCCTGCAAAAAGTCAATATCCACATTTTACAGGATACCAAACATTCATTACACAATCTGCAGTTATACAATTGTAATATTTACTACAATGAATAATTTATCATTATCCTAATAATTGACTTCTGCATAACCTCAACAAGTTTAGAAAATCCGCTTTTAAGAAAAGGAAGTCGCGATATTAAGAACAACGCTGTTATCATAAACGAGGGCTTGATCTTTTTACCTTTAAACAGACCAGACCCAAAACCATTGGGCTCAAAATATTTAAAATCAACACCAAAGGAATTAAAATAATAACCATACATAAATGCTCCAGTGGTATCTTTAGGTGATAAATCATCAAGAGCCATTTCAATTAACTCATTATGATTTCTAGGCAAATAAACACTTCCAAGATTACGATAATAACTCATCCCAGCTAAAATTGAAACGGTTCCCCAGAATGCTGCCTCAATTCCAACTGTAGATCCGAATGTGATTATTTTGTCAGCAGACCTAATTAGAGAATAAGTACAAACCTTCGAGTCAGCAGGTATTAGCGTAAAGTTATCACTGGATATCTCGAATAATGATGTTACACTTTTATTATTTACGTTTTTTAAATTAGGATGGACACGAAGATACAGATGTACCTCCTTCCGTTCAGATAAATCAGAGACTATTTTTTTAATTCCATGAAATTGATCTTTATAAATTGGATTTTCCCATTCCGAACCGATTGCAGCCAACTCATCTTCTGAAGAATTAAATATTACTAAATTCAGTTTATCAGATTGCCAATTGTCCGGTAAAAGACCTTTTGTCTGCCCTGCAGTAAAAGAGAACCATGACTGATCTTTCCCTTCAGCCCTCTCATGATAAAATCTTTCAGCGCCGCTACGCCTCTCTTCATCCCCAACTTTGTTCCAACTTTCCAGAAGACGTTTTTCAAACGACTTTATATCATGTGGTAACGTATTACAACAAATTGAATACTTATGAAAATTACACCCCCGTTCATGAACAAAACAATCAACCCCATGCTCTTGACAACTTCTCAAAACACTTCTCAAAAATGAAAATCTCCCATTAAAAAGATATAGCTTATCTAGCTTATTGTTATCTAGGTAACAATTGAAAGCATAATAAGTTCCATATGCTGCCGATAAAAAATTAATTAGTACATCTCTACAAGAAGCAAAATCAGGAGTGGGAGTCCTATAGAGACTAATTAAAGTGGAAGCAACAGCCATACCAATATCGTTATCTTTAATTTTATATTTCTTTAATTCATTTATATCAGAAAATTTCCATTCAGTAAGAGTGATATCCCCGGCAGGCGGAGACGACAAATCAGTAAGGCTTAGATATTCAATATCTTCCCCGCCCTCCAACCTTTGCAACCCTTGGTTACGTCTGCTTATACATCGGAGACAGATAGCCAAGTCATGTTTTGGGTTAGGCTCACATGCAGGTAATGTTGCATCACACCCAATGAATGTTACAGAATAACCATCGGATATATGACATTGCATTATCTCTAGACAAGTCTCGAAATGTGGAGAATAAATTGCAAATGGTTCAAAAAAAACAACTCTCATATATAGTTCCAAGAATAAATTTTATTTTTTTATACATGGTGCACATGCCGAATGAAAATCTTTCAATCTACAATAGCACACCATGATTCATAAGTGTATCAACCACGGTAGCAAATTCCACATCAAGTAATAAGATCTTCAAATAAATGTATCCGTCATTTATAAATTTCAGGAGATTACCTGAGCCCCCCAGGTTCACGGACAGTTAGTTAAGCGACATTTGCTAAAACTTCATGTTGCACTGAGCTCACATAATCCAACGTTTCACGAATCCGTTTCCGGTTGTAAAGCACTTCAATATATTTAAATATTGCGGTTCATACTTGCAATCATGTCATTAGTTTTTAAAATTGTCTTGTGGCTTGTCCCGCTGTACTGAATTCCTTGATCGCTATGATGAATCAAGCCTGGCTTTGGGTTTCGTTGGCGGATTCCATGGTCAAAGCGTCAATTGCCAGTTGCTGATTGATTTGATTGCTCATTGACCAACCAACTACCATACACGAGTACATATCCACCACTACCGCCAAACATAACCAACCTTTGCGAGTAGGAACATAGGTGATACCACTTACCCATATACGATTTGGAACCTCTACCTTAAAGTTCTGAGCCAAAAGGTTCGGTGCTGCGGGAGTACTGTTGAGAGCAGAATATGTATTTCCAAAACGGCGTACCCGTTTTGCAATGATACCATTAACGCTTCGAAGTCTGACGATACGGTGGCGCCCACAAGATTCACCATAGTTTATGAGACCCTTCCAAGTTTTAATGGGCACCGTAGTTTTCTGCTG
>DNDT01000485.1 GCA_003487525.1 Flavobacteriales bacterium | reverse complement strand
AGACCATTCGTACGATCTGGTGGTGGACAAACTGACACGTGCCCAAAAAACTGAACTCAATAAACTGAATTCCCGATGATGAAAAACCTCATAAAGTACTTAATTCAAGGCCTCTTCTACACTGTGCCTATCGGTATCACCGTCTATCTGGTTGTTGTCTCCATTCAATACCTCGATAATCTTCTGCTCCAGTTGATTCCCATTCACATTCCGGGTTTGGGCCTTTTGGTCTTTCTGTTGGTGCTCGTTTTTGTCGGGTACATGGGGTCCGTCGTGTTGGCCACATCCATCGGGACCCTGTTGCGGCAATTTGAAAAAGTCCTGTTGAAAGTTCCCGTTGTCAAAATGATTTACACCGCCCTGAAAGATCTTTTTTCTGCCCTGATGGGGACGAACAGAACCTTTGACCATGCCGTTATTGTTACCCTGGACAAGGTCAATGACATCGAAAAAATCGGCTTTGTGACCAAAAGCGACCTCACCGCTTTGGGAGTCGGGAAGGAAAAGGTGGCGGTTTACTTTCCATTTTCATACGGCATCATGGGTGACCTTCGCATAGTTCCGAAATCATCCGTGCGGGTACTGCCCGGAAAGTCATCCGAAATCATGAAATTCATTGTTTCGGGAGGTGTGGTTCATTTGGAAGACAATAAGGAGTGAGCACGGTTCTGGCATACCAGGTGCGTCTGCACCTAATCGTTTTGATCTTTGGATTTACAGGTATCCTGGGCAAGTTGATTGAATTGCCCGCTTCGTTTATCGTGCTCTACCGAATGATCATTGCCAGCATCGGACTTGCCCTGTTTTTAATTGCACGAAAGACAAATTTCACGGTGGATATGGGCAAGCGCATAAAATGGCTCCTGACCGGAATTGTTGTCGGTGTCCATTGGTTCTTTTTTTTTGAATCAATCAAGGTCTCGACCGTTTCCGTAGCCCTGGTTAGCTTGTCGTGCACCACCTTGTTCACCTCGGTTTTGGAACCCCTCTTTCACAAGAAAAAGGTCAAATTCTACGAAATTGCCTTCAGTGTTTTAATCATTTGCGGGATGATTCTCGTTCTGCGGTTTGAATTTAGTTATTGGCTGGGAATTCTTTACGGGATAATAAGCGCATTTCTCGCATCGCTTTTCACCGTATTGAACAGCCGGTTTGTCGCCGAAGCCAAACCCTCGCTGATCTCTCTTCACGAGTTAATGGGAGGCGGATTCTTTGTTTTCCTGGTGGTGTTGTTTGTGGAAATCCCAAAGACCGGATTGATACTTCCGGGCGCATCCGATTTGTTTTACTTGCTGCTCTTGGGAATTGTCGCCACAGCACTGGCCTTCGTGGTCAGTGTTCAGGTGATGAAAAAACTGTCCGCTTTTACCGTGAGTCTGAGCATTAACCTGGAGCCTCTCTACGGAATCATATTGGCCGTGTTGATTTTTGGTCAGGAAGAGTACATGTCCATTGGGTTCTACCTCGGCTTTGCGCTGATTTTAAGCACCATTCTGTTAAACGCCTATTTTAAGAGAAAGACCTCTGTTTCAGCGTCCGCTCAAAATCTTTAAAAACTCAGCCTTCTTCCGTCTTGATACCTCGATTTCGGATCCGTCGGACATAATAACATATCCGCCTTCTCCCTTAACGTACTTTTTAATGTGAGACAGGTTGATAAGCGATGATCGGTGCACCCTGTAAAACGTTTCCCCTGTAAGCATCCCTTCGTATTCACCCAGGGACTTGCTGGCGAGAATTTTTTCGCCGTTTGTCAGGAAAAACCGGGTATAGCTCCCGTCACTCTGACACCTGATGATGTCGTCGACGTCAATAAACACGAATCCCTCCATGTCCGGAATGGCCAGCTTTTTTTTGTCGTTCCGCAGGTTGTGGATCAGGTGGTTTATTTTATTGGCCGCCACTCCATGAACACTCTTTTTTTCAAGATATCGTTCAATGGCATTCTGGAGTTCGTCCGGATCTATCGGTTTGAGCAAATAATCAAAGGCACTGAATTGAATCGCCCTGATGGCATAATGATCGAAGGCTGTCGTAAAGATTAAGTCACAATGTCCGTCGTCCATTTGCTCAAGCAAATCGAAGGCCGTACCATCACCCAGTTCAATGTCAAGCAACAGCAAGTCAATCTCCATGTCCTCGATTAACTCTTTTGCTTCCCGCACCGAACCGGCCTGTCCGACTATTTCGATGTCGGGAAAATGCTTCCTTAAATTAAATTCTATTGACTCACGGCAACCCGTTTCGTCATCAACGATTAATACCCTTGTGTGATCAGTCATCTTTTATTGGTATAAAAATTTCTACTCTTGTTCCTATTGCCTGGTTGTTTTCGTCCACTTTGTCTGTGATGTCTACGTTGAGCTTGCTTTTGTTCAGCGAATTCATAAGCTCAAGGCGATCCCTGGTAATGCTCATTCCCTGCGAAATGTGTTTTCGCTTTCGTTCGGAGATTTTCATGGCCGCTTTCCGGCCGATTCCATCGTCCTCGACAATGCATTTCAGAAAACTCCCGTTTTGCACCACCTCGATTTTTACATGGCCCTTGCCTTCCTTGTTTGTTATTCCATGCCATATGGCGTTTTCGACGTAAGGCTGAATGAGCATGGAAGGGATGCTCACGTATTGCTGGTCAATGCCCGGGTCGACGTGAATTTCGTATTTGAACTTCTCCCTGAGGCGCAAACTCTCCAGTTCGAGATACAAGGCCAGGGCGCTTAATTCATCCTCCAGAGGAACGTGAGTCTGGCTTGCATTCTCCATGATGGTTCGCATGAGCTTGGCGAACTTTGACAAATACTTACTGGCATTGTCCGCATCGTTCCGGCTGATGTAATTCTGAATGGAACTCAGGGTATTGAATGTGAAATGAGGATTCATTTGAGCTCTCAGAGCCTGCAATTCCGACTGAAGAACCTGTTTTTTAAATTCCTGCTCCCGCATTCTGTTTCGTCGTTTCAGCTGTTCGAGTATCAGCACGATAAGCAGCACCAGAAAAACGAGTCCGACAGAAATCAGCGCAATAAACGACCTTGTTTTCCAAAATGGTTCCGAAATGATAATCGTCAGGTTTGCAGGGAGTTCAGACCAGCTGCCCTGTTTGCTTTGGGCGTAAACATTCAGGGTATAGGTTCCCGGACTGAGCGCCTGGTAAACGGCCTTGTTATTCGACGTATAAATCCAGGCGGTGTCAAGCCCGTTCAATTTATGCTTGAACTGAACGGCTTCCGGTCGGTTGTTAATCAGACCGATAAACTCAAGTTCGATGAAATTCTGATCGTAGGGCAACTGGTAAATTTCGGCCACACCGGTATCTCTTTTATTGATTTTTACAGACGAAATGGCCACACTGGGGCGGGAATT
>DNDT01000460.1 GCA_003487525.1 Flavobacteriales bacterium | reverse complement strand
CTACCAGAAGATGATCAATAAACTGCTTGTCAATAAATTAAAGGATCTCTCAGGTGTGGAACCCAGGACAAGGCAGTCCAAAGCGTATTATTACATGGTTTCAAAAGGCTATGAACCCGAGGATTTCATTCCGGTATTGAAGAAACTGGCTTCTTGAGTGCATCTATCTTTTTCATCACATAATAGCCGCCAATTCCTTTTTCAAGGGTAACGCTAATGGTGTCTCCGGCTTTGAAATTCAGGTCATCCCAGAGAAACATGGAGCAGAATTCGGGATACTGGTCACATGGAAGTCCTTCTGCCTTGAAATAAATGCTGCCCGCCGATACATATGATTCAAACACCAGGTGATTGGTTGTTTCCGAGCGAACGGAAATGCCGAAATTCAATACCAGAAAACAGGCAAAAAGTGCCGGGCCAAGACCAAAAATGGAAAATGCGTACCGTTCCGCATTGTTCATGGGAAAAACAGATTTAAAAAATGCGCGCTGCAACAAGATGGCTGTCACGATCGAAAGAGCCAATAGCTTGATTACATCAAAAAGCCCGATGAGGGTCCTGAATCCAAAATTCACGCAGAAAAAACAACTGATAAAAAACACAAAAACGGTCGTGTAAATCAGACGGTTACTGAATACCGGAAATCCTTTTTCCAAATTGGATGGCGGCGCTTGTTTTTTCTTTGCTGGCGGCAGTTTCATATCATACTAAAACCTAAATTTGGTCAAAATTTATTCTAAATGATAACGCACGATCAAGTAAAAGATCTTGTCGGACGCCTGGAGGCGTTAAGGGGGTACCTTTGACGTCGCTACCAAGTTAAGAGAAATCGATGAATTGGAACAGGAGACCCATCTTGAAGGCTTCTGGGACAATCCGGATGCGGCACAAAAGCATCTGAAGGTAATAAGCAGCAAAAAAAACTGGACCAAAGCTTACGCTGATTCTGCGTCTGTCATTGACGATTTGCAGGTTTTGTACGACTTTTCCAAAGAGGGAGAAGCTTCTGAAGACGAAGTCATGACCCAGTTCGAAAAAGCAACCGAGTCAATCGAAGAACTCGAATTCAGAAATATGCTTTCGAACGAGGAAGACGGTCTGAGTGCTGTTCTTCAGATAACTGCAGGAGCGGGAGGAACAGAAAGTTGCGATTGGGCTTCAATGCTCATGCGCATGTACATCATGTGGGCAGAGAAAAACGATTTTAACGTCACCTTGCTTTCAAAGCTTGAAGGGGATGCTGCCGGAATCAAAAGTGCCACCCTTGAAATTGATGGCGACTTTGCCTTTGGATATTTAAAGGGAGAAAACGGAGTACATCGCCTGGTTCGAATATCACCTTTCGACTCAAACGCCAAAAGGCATACTTCGTTTGCCTCGGTTTATGTTTATCCGCTTGTTGACGATACCATTGAGATCGAAATAAATCCCGCGGACATATCCTTTGATACCTTCCGTTCGGGAGGGGCCGGAGGTCAGAACGTAAACAAGGTCGAAACCGGAGTGCGTCTGCATCATAAGCCAACGGGAATCATTATCGAAAACACCGAAACAAGGTCCCAACTTGGAAACAAGGAAAAGGCAATTCAGTTGCTAAAATCCCAGTTGTACGAACTGGAACTTGAACAGAGAAGGGAGAAGCGTACGGAGATAGAAGCAGGTAAGAAGAAAATCGAGTGGGGATCTCAGATCAGAAATTACGTCATGCACCCTTACAAATTGGTTAAAGATGTGCGGACCGGGCATGAAACGTCCAATGTCGAAGCCGTCATGAACGGAGACCTCGGTGATTTTATTAAAAAATACCTCATGGAAGCAGGTAGCCAAAAAACACAGTAAATCATGATTATTTATCACAATCCCAGATGCCGGAAGAGCAGGGAAACACTTGAAATAATACGCAGCAAAGGAGTTGAACCATTTTGGACCGAGTATCTGAAAGAACCACTCTCGGTCGATCAACTAAAGGAGATTATCGAAAAGCTGGGAATCAATCCGAGTCAATTGTTGAGAAAAGGAGAAGCCATTTACAAGGAGGAATTCAAGGGCAAGGAACTTTCGGAAGAGGAGTGGATTTATGCCATGGCTGAATACCCCGAATTGATGGAACGACCGGTTGTAATGAAAGGTAAGAAGGCCATTTTGGGAAGGCCACCTGAAAATGTAAACGAATTATTGTGAATCAGGACTCGGCTTCTTCTTCCGAACGAGACGGGTTGAGTTTATGCAATAGCCATTGTGTTACGGCGTAAGGAAGTGCAAAGGCAGAAAGGAAAAGTAAAATCCAAAAGGCCATGAAGAAAATGAAAAGAAAAAGCAAAAAACCTCCCAAAAACATAGTGTCTCGATTAAGCGTTGTGGCTACAATATTAATACAAAATATCATTTAACAAATTATAAAACCAATACGAAAATGGATTATAGGATAGAGCGTGATACGATGGGCGAAGTGAAAGTGCCCAAGGACAAATACTGGGGAGCGCAAACCGAACGTTCCCGAAACAACTTTAAGATTGGCGTCCAGCGATTTAAAATGCCCAATGAAATTGTCAAGGCCTTTGCCTATCTTAAAAAGGCCGCCGCTCATACCAACTTTGAGCTGGGTGTGCTTGAGGAAAAAAAGAAAAACCTGATTTCGATGGTCTGTGATGAAATCATAGCCGATCAGTTGATGGATCACTTTCCACTGGTAATCTGGCAAACAGGTTCCGGTACGCAGTCAAACATGAACATGAATGAAGTCATTGCCAACAGGGCTCATGTATTCGAGGGAAACAAACTTGGAGAAGGCAATAAGGTCATTCATCCAAATGACGATGTGAACAAGTCTCAGTCATCGAACGATACCTATCCGACCGCCATGCACATAGCGGCATATAAGATGATTGTCGAGGTCACCATTCCGGGCGTTGAAAAGCTTAAGGCCACACTTGAAGAAAAATCAAAGGCGTTTAAAGACGAGGTAAAAATAGGTCGTACACATTTGATGGACGCAACACCTCTAACACTCGGTCAGGAGTTTAGCGGGTATGTGAGTCAGTTGGATCACGGTTTAAGGGCGCTGAAAAACACCCTGGCCCATCTGTCGGAATTGGCATTGGGAGGCACGGCAGTCGGAACGGGAATTAATACGCCCAAAGGATATTCAGAGCTTGTGGCCAAAAAGATTGCCGAGTTCACCGGTCTGCCATTCGTGACGGCCGAAAACAAATTTGAAGCGCTTGCGGCACACGATGCCATTGTCGAAAGTCACGGTGCTCTAAAGCAACTTGCCGTCAGTTTGATGAAGATTGCCAACGATATTCGAATGCTGGCATCTGGCCCGAGAAGTGGCATTGGCGAGCTCAATATTCCGGCCAATGAACCGGGTTCTTCCATCATGCCGGGTAAGGTTAATCCCACCCAGTCCGAAGCCCTTACCATGGTGTGCGCACAGGTGATCGGAAATGATGTAGCCATTGCAGTCGGAGGAATGAACGGCCACTACCAACTCAATGTATTCAAACCCATGATGGCGTTTAATTTTCTTGCATCGGCTCAATTGCTGGGCGAGGCATGTGTTTCGTTTAACGAACACTGCGCAATCGGAATTGAACCAAATAAAGCGAATTTGAAAAAGAACCTGGACAATTCACTCATGCTTGTCACGGCACTGAACACGCACATCGGATATGAAAAAGCCGCTAAAATTGCAAAGACGGCGCATGAAAAAGGAACCACTTTGAAGGAAGAAGCGGTGAATTTGGGCTTTGTTACCCCGGAGCAATTTGCAGAGTGGGTAGATCCGAAGAAGATGATCGGGAGGTAACTTATGATTTAAGATTCCAGA
>DNDT01000075.1 GCA_003487525.1 Flavobacteriales bacterium | reverse complement strand
ATGCGATGAAGGCAAATGGAACCGTTAACAGGGCGGCCTTATCGGCAATTTTTAACCCTGAGGATTTAAAGGCACTCGAACAGGCACTGCGGTTAAAAGAGATGGTTCCCGATTCAACCGTCACGCTTATTACGATGGGACCGGTAAGGGCTGCCAACATCATACGGGAAGCATTATACAGGGGAGCCGATAACGGAATATTAATAACGGACAAACGGTTTGCCGGATCGGATACCCTGGCAACTTCGTATGCCCTTTCTCTCGCTGTGGCAAAAACCGGTAAATACGACATCATCCTTTGTGGCAGACAGGCCATTGACGGGGATACGGCTCAGGTCGGCCCCCAGGTGGCAGAAAAACTGAATATTCCTCAAATTACCTATGTAGAGGAGATATTAAAGGTGAACAAGTCGAAAATACAAGTGAAAAGACGTCTCGAAAACGGGGTAGAAACTCTTGAGGCACCATTTCCACTGCTGGCAACTGTGCATGGATCTGCTCCTGATTGTCGAAACAGAAACAGCAAACTCCTAATGAAATTCAAACATGCCTGTACTCATACGGAATTGGTGAATCAGGCGGAGGATTACATAAGCTTGCACGATATTCACCCGTACCTGGACATTACGGAATGGAATGTGGATGATCTTGACGCAGATGTAAGCTGGTTGGGTCTTTCCGGATCTCCCACAAAGGTGGAAAAGGTGGAAAATATCATTTTTATGGTCAAGGAATCGGTCAGCGTTAAGGCCAACAAGGAAGGCATAGACCAATTTATGAGAGAATTAATTGAGAACCACAATATTGGTTGAAAGAACATAACAATGAACAACGTATTTGTTTACTGCGAAATCCATGACAAAGAACTTGCTGACGTGAGTCTCGAGATCTTATCCAAGGGCAGATCACTTGCAGACGAGATCGGCGCAAAACTTGAAGCAATAACCCTGGGTCACAAACTCGATGGCATCGAAAAACAATTGTTCGAATACGGCGTGGATANNTGGCCCCATATTTGACCTTGCCTCATTCAGCCATCGTTTCAAAAATATTTCAGGACGAAAAACCCAGAATTGGACTGTTCGGCGCAACATCGGTGGGTCGCGACATTGCGCCTAGAATTGCGTCCAAGTTAAAGTGTGGATTAACGGCAGATTGCACGGAACTGATCATCGGCGATTACCTTGATCGAAAAACCAAAAAAGTTTACAAGGATCTTTTGCTTCAGCGAAGACCGGCATTTGGAGGAAACATCATAGCAACCATCGTGACTCCCGATACCTTGCCACAGTTGGCAACCGTCAGGGAAGGAGTGATGAAAAAAGAGAAATCAAAGAGGTTTGTGAAAGGCAAGGTAGTTAACATAGATCCGGATAAGTACCTGAACAAAACCGATTTGGTGGTAAAGGTTATTGAACGGCACATTGAAGAAAATAAATTAAACATCAAGAACAGCAGCATTATCGTGGCCGGAGGTTACGGTGTTGGATCAAAGGAGAACTTTCAACTTGTATACGATCTGGCTCACGTATTGGGAGGTGAAGTCGGTGGTTCGCGCGCTGCGGTGGATGCTGGCTTTATCGGTCACGAGCGTCAAATTGGACAAACCGGTGTTACCGTCAGGCCCAAACTTTACATTGCCTGTGGCATTTCGGGTCAAATTCAACACAGGGCAGGAATGGAAAAATCTGCCATGATCATTTCAGTGAATAGTGATCCCAATGCTCCGATCAACAAGATTGCGGATTATGTAGTCATTGGTGATATAAAGAAAGTTTTACCACAAATGATTAAGTCATATAAAGAAAATATTAAGTGATGTCGGACTACTATAATGACAATGACGACTTAAAGTTTTATCTGCGTCATCCTGATCTTCAGCATATTATAGAGCTAAAAGAACGATCTTTTATTGAAAAGGACCAGTATGACTACGCTCCGCAGAATTATGAAGATGCCCTGGACAGTTACGAACAGGTAATGGAAATTGTCGGGAATATCTGTGTGGAGACCATTGCACCCAACGCCGAATCGGTCGACAAGGAAGGCCCACACCTGGATCACAATGAAGTGACATACGCAAAGGGAACCGAAGAAAACTACAACAAGTTGGTTCAGGCAGGTCTTATAGGCATGACGCTCCCAAGGAAATACGGCGGGCTTAATTTTCCGCTTACGCCCTATATCATTGCGGGTGAAATGATCTCCAGATCGGATGCGGGTTTCGCCAATATATGGGGCCTTCAGGACTGCGCGGAAACAATACGCGAATTTGCTTCCGAAGAACTAAAGGACAAGTTTCTGCCCCGGTTTAATAAAGGAGCCACAGCGGCGATGGACCTGACAGAACCGGATGCAGGATCGGATCTTCAGGCTGTTTCACTTAAAGCGCATTATGATGCCGAAAAAGATCAATGGTATTTAAATGGAGTAAAGCGATTTATTACCAATGGCGATGCAGATATTTCATTGATTCTCGCCCGCTCTGAAGAAGGTACGGAAGACGGCCGGGGATTGTCATTGTTTTTGTATGACAGGAATGAACATGCGATGACGATCAGAAGGATCGAGAATAAGTTGGGAATTAAAGGTTCTCCCACCTGTGAACTTGTGTTCAATGACGCACCTGCCTATCTGGTGGGTAACCGAAAAATGGGACTGATTAAATATGTGATGTCGCTTATGAATTCGGCCAGAATCGGTGTTGGCGGACAATCGGTAGGAATTGCGGAGTCAGCATACAGGGAAGCGGCAAAATATGCACAGGAACGAGCTCAGTTTGGCAAGCCAATTATCCAGTTTCCGGCAGTCTACGAGATGTTGACAAACATGCGGGTGAGAATTGCGGCCGAGCGGTCATTGTTGTATGAAACAGCCAGAATGGTCGATCTGTATAAGGTATATCTGGAGATAGGAGAGGAGCGGACCCTTACCCCCGAGGAAAGACAGGAAATGAAGGTTAATCAACGATATGCGGATGTTTTCACGCCTCTGCTGAAACTTACGGCCTCTGAGGTGTGTAATTCAGTGGCATACGATGGTCTCCAGATTCATGGTGGAGCCGGTTTCATGAAAGATTTCCCGATTGAACGAATTTACAGGGATGCCCGGATTACGAGCATTTACGAAGGGACTTCGCAGCTTCAGGTTTTGGCCGCTATGAAAGGGGTTACAACGGGATCTTACTTAAACCGGATTCACGAGTACGAGACCATGGTCATTGATCCCGAATTGGAACACCTGAAAAAGAAACTTGCGGAGATGACCTCTGTTTATGAAAAAGCCGTCGAAAACGTTCAGGGAAAGGAAGACCAGGAGTTCCTCGACTTTCATGCCAGGAGATTGGTGGAAATGGCAGGCAATATAATAATGGGTCATTTATTGATTTTGGATGCGCAACGGGATAAAGGCTTTAAGTATCTCGCAGAGCTTTTCGTCAAAATGGGTATTTCCGAAAATAATGAACGGATGAGTTACATAAAGGAATCAGAATTACGGGACCTTGGCACGTATCGCCAGGTCATAACCGATTATATAGGAGTTTAAATTGAATATAAACAGGTAAGTGTATGAAACAATCAGTCGAATATTTAAAAAAGGCACTGGAGTATTTGGAGAAATGTGAGCTCGAATCTCCTTATTCAAATGCGGTGGACATTGAAAGTGCAAAAATTGCGATTCAAATTGTTGAGTTGGAACATGAAATAGAGGACGCACGCCAATTGCATCATATTGAGGATATGGAAGAGCTTAAAAAACAACGCGATATTCTCATAAAGAAGATAAAACCCGAAGTAAAGATTTAATTCAGATTCTTACTTACCAGGGTTCAATCGGATTTGTTTGATGGTTCAACTGCGTTAAAAGAGAGAAGCTCTTTTGTTCGCATTTTATTCCGGAGAATTGCAGTCAAGCACAGATTCGGGAACCATGTGAAAGCAAACTTGTTTTTAGTCCGATTGCTTTCGGTAAATAATAATGGCGTTTGCCAGCAGCAGCATCATGAGTGTAACATATGAGATTTTCTCGATGTTGGTTCCAGCGAAACCTTCGTTTATTCCATTGTAAAGAATCCATAAGACAAAAACTACATTTCCCGCAACGACCACTGGAGCTACGTATTTTAGTAGGATACTGAATTTATTTTCTGGCATAGTTCAACATAATTAATCCTGAATCGTATTGTTTACTTGGCAAAGGCTTTAGCTTTATCATCGGGGCACCTCCATGAAAAAGGCGTTTCCCATCACCCAGTAAAACGGGAATTACAGCTATTTTGTATTCGTCGATGAGGTTTTTTTGCATCAATAATGTTACGATCTGACCGCCACCATCGCAATAGATGTTTTTTCCTTTTTCTTTTCGAATTTCGGCAATTAAATCTTCGATTTTTCCGGTGTAAAAATTCACGCCATTTTCCGGCTCATGTCTGTGTCTGGTGATTACATAGCACGTATGTCGTTGTGCCGGAGGAAATGTTCCTCCTGTTAATTTTTTCACCACATCATAGGTCTTACGGCCAACAAGGTAGGTATCGACGGTCTGATTAAAATCTTCATAACCGTAATCCTCCCCTTCGCTTTCAACCACGGATAACCAGGATAAATCATCGTCCTTTGTAGCTATATATCCATCAAGGCTCATGCTGATGAATACGATCAGTTTTCTTTTGCTCATCTGCTTTGGGGTATACCTGATTTCACTAGTTGCGAAATCATTGTACTGTGTAAAACTATCAGAAAATTGGATCGGTTGATGGGAAGTTTGGCAATTCACACACAGGAGGCAAGAAGCAAATAGAATTGTAGGGGATTAAATGTCGTGCGTCCTTCTGTCAGAAATCAATTAACGAGGCGTTACAGGATAAGAATTTAGCTGTGCGCAATGAACGCCATACACAACTATAAGTAAGCATACTTACTCAGACTGTTGGGCATTGTGCCGATGATGCAGGTTATCCTCTAGTGGATTATCTTCCATCTGCGCAAAAGGGTAGCGCAGGAACCAATGATCATTACAGTGCAAAACACAAATACCGTTACGGGCCAGGCGATAAACATGACAGCCGCCACAAAGGGTGTCAAGGTTAACAGGGTAAACTCTGATGTATTCAGCATGCAATCATCATTTTCCTTCTCTTTCATTTCAGTAAGTTTTAGAGTTTGATTCATGTAACTCACATTTATCGATATTCACTAAAAAAGGACAGAAATGTCCTGTATTTCAGTGATTTACCAGATTAAATTTACAAAAAATAAACGTGTTTTCCTAAGGATTCCGACAGATGATAATTTATTACGTATTCTCCCGCTTGGATTCATCTTACAATAATTCTTCCGATATGAACGATGGAATTTTAACTATTCCCCTGAGAAAAGTTCCCGTTCTGTCGCGACCAGCGAAACAAAAAAAATTTTGCTTTTTTTGAATATTAATTTATTTTGCGAGCAGGATGTCCGGAAAATCAAATCGAAATATGAGTAAAAACCTAATGCTGATCGCTGTTGTCGCGATGTTTATATCCGGTTGTGCCAAAGTTGCTCCACCTGCAATTGGCTTCATCTATATGGATGTCACGGTGCCCGTCATGATGACAAAAAAAGACCTTGGAAAAAAAGTTGGGATAGGTGAGATGGTCTCGTATGCCGGGTTGGTTTCACTGGGTGACGCCAGTATTGAAACAATTGCCAAAGAAGCTGGAATCACACAGATTTCACATGTGGATTTTCACAATCAAACATACTTGAGTCTCTATGCCAAAGGCACGGTATATGTCTATGGATGGTAACAATTAATTCTATCAACATGAGTAAAAATATTAGGGTAAGTCTTGCGAAAATTTCTTTTGTACTGATGCTGCCAATGGTTTTTGGATCTTGCGCCAAAGACGCGAATAATCCTGCTATGGGAGTTGGATACTCGGATGTGAGATCACCCGGAAGTGTCACATATAATAAACTTGGAAAGAAAGTTGGGTCAGCAAGCTATGAGTCATATCTTGGAATTGTGGCACTTGGGGACGCAGGTATCGATAAAATAGCCAAGGAAGCTGGAATAACCACCATTTCACATGTGGATTTTCACAGTGTGAACTATTTTGTGCTTTACGCAAAAGGAACTGTTTACGTGTACGGAAATTAGTAGATGGATATGAGATTATTGAAGAAATCGGGAATAAGGACGTTGCTACTGATAGCAATTTCAGGCATGATGTTAAGCAGTTGTGCCGGAGTGTACTTTTTAGGATTTGGGTTGGTCCGAGTCAATGCCAAAGTTCCGCTTATGGTTTCTGAAAATAAAATGGGTAAAAAAGTAGGGACAGGTCAATACTGGTCACTACTGGGTTTGGTTGCAATGGGTGATGCCGGTATTCAGGATATCGCAAAAAATGCCGGTATAAAAGAGGTATCACACGTCGACTACGAAGTAAAAAGTGTTTTGTCCCTGTATGCCCGCGCGACAATTTATGTTTATGGCAATTAATGCAAACAATGAAACAAACAACAAACAGATATAGGAACCTGGTAATAAAGCTCTTTTTCTACTCGACCGCCCTTCTTCTTTTTAATGGTTGTGCCGCAGTATTGGGGCCGGTTTCCGGCGGCCTGTATAGCGATACTAAGGTGCCCATCATGTTTACGGCCAATAATGTCGGAAAGAAAGTAGGAATTGGGCATTACAAATCTGTATTGGGAATTGCACTAAAAGGTGATTGCAGTGTTGATAAACTAACAAAAGAAGCCGGAATAACCAGGGTATCTCACATTGATTATCAGAGCAATAATTTTTTAACACTCTTTGCTAAAGCCACAATCTATGTCTATGGTGAGTAGTTTCATAAAGAAAACAAGAAGGAAGGGGCTTTTTGTTAAAGCCTCTTTTTTTATTCTGACCCTCGTGTGTTTCATTTCAAACCGGGCAGATGCCCAAAAATCAAACGATAAGGTCCTGATTTTAAACACCGACTCGTTTCAGTTGTTTTTCATTAAACCCATTGAATTTAAAAGCGGGAAAAATGAAGCGGTGTACGACATTTCTCTTATAGAGAACAATCCTGATTGTGTAAATGAATATGTGCTCAGGATTGCTTTTATTGCCAGGAAAAATGTAGGAAAATTGAATACGGCTCAGTTGTGTTTCCCTGAATACGAAATTTGCTTTGATGATTTTAAACTGCTGAATTTTGAAGTGAAGAAAGGAAAGTTCAGATACAGGCTGGAGTATCAAATCAATAAAGAATTATTGAATAAATACATCGATGACGACACCATTAAGTTCAGGTTTCTGCTGAATAATGAGGAATTTAATCTTGAAAACAAGCTTAAAATGGATGAACAACAATTGATAAAGGTGGTTATCCAGAATGGAACAAAGTGTGAGTTGCTTTGATTCGCCGGTCAAGACATACCCCGCCTGAACGATTATTGAGATCCGGCAATTCTTTATTCCCATTATTTTTTTTACTCATTCTGATATCGTGTCAGTTCGGTAACAATGGAAAATCTCTGGTTTGGCAGGATGTATGTTGGCCCTTATACACCGATGATATTGAAATAACGGGAGAAGACGGTTTGGCAGAGTACGAGCCTTATAAAATGATTGGTCAGACCTATGTGCCATTT
>DNDT01000206.1 GCA_003487525.1 Flavobacteriales bacterium | reverse complement strand
AAGGATTTGTTGATTCATTCCCGCGGCATATTTGTGCCCGCCATATTGAATCAACAAATCCTTGCACTCCTCGATGGCGTCATACACACTGAAATTTCTCACCGAACGGGCCGATCCGCTCAGGACATCACCGTCACCCGAAAATATAATGGTGGGCCTGTAATAGTTTTCGATCATCCTGGAAGCCACAATGCCTATCACTCCCTTGTGCCAGGAAGGATCAAACAATACGGTTGACTTCTTTGATCGAAAATCATCATCCAACTCAAGCGCGGACAGTGCCTCTTCTGTCATTTTACTATCGGTTTCCCTTCGTTCCAGATTGTATAAATTAACCCGGTTTGCCAGTTCAACGGCCTGATCCAGATTTTCGGAAACCAAAATCTCGACTGCCTTTCTACCGGATGACATTCGGCCGGCCGCATTTATTCTTGGCGCAATTTTGAACACCAGATCCGAAGTTTTGTATTCTTTGTTAAACGAAGTACTGTCCTTCATCGCCTGTATTCCGATGGACGGATTTGAATTTATCCTGTGCAGACCGTACATCGTCAACACCCTGTTCTCATCGACAATTGGAACCATATCGGCGGCAATACTGGTCGCCAGCAGGTCCAGGTACACATGTGCGTTTTCGGCAGGAAGATCCAACCGGTCAAGAATGGCCTGAATCAGTTTGAACCCCACTCCGCAACCCGATAAATCCTTAAAGGGATAGGTACAACCCGTCCTTTTGGGATCGAGCACGGCTATTGCTTTTGGGACCTCCGGTCCCGGTGTATGATGGTCGCAAATGATAATGTCAAGCCCTTTTTCACCGGCATAATCGACCTTTTCAATGGCTTTAATTCCACAATCCAGGCAGATCATCAGGGAGAACTCCTCAGAGACGGCATGGTCAATTGAGTCAATTGAAATGCCGTACCCTTCATTGTATCTGTCGGGTATATAGTAATCACACGAAACATCGATGCTTTTTAAAAACAAGTACATCATGGCGGCCGAGGTCGTACCATCTACGTCGTAATCACCAAGGACCATTATTTTTTGACACGAATTTCTTGCCTCCAGCACTCTTTCCACGGCCCGGTCCATGTCCAGCATTGACCAGGGATCATACAAATGATCGAGTTTCGGCCTGAAAAAGAGTTCCGCTTTTTCTTTTGAATCAATTCCGCGCTGAAGAAGTACTTCACACAGAACAGGGTGAACTCCGTTGAGTTCCTCCTGCAGGTTTTTAATTTTTTCGGGATTGGATTGGGTGTTTATCAACCACTGTTTTTCTGAAGAGGTATCTATCATTTGTCCTGGTCTTCTTTTTTTCCTTCAACAACAACCACAAATTCTCCCTTGTTTTTGGAACCTGAAAAATGTTCGGCCAGCGTCTTTAAATCCGCTCTTCTGGTCTCTTCAAATTTCTTGGACAATTCCCTGCTGACACTTGCCTGCCTGTCGGATCCGAAATACCCGGCAAATTCTTCCAGGCATTTTCCTATTCTGTATGGAGATTCGTAGAAAACCATGGTTCGTTTTTCTTCTTTCAAACTTTCGAGTCTCTTTTTTCTGCCTTTTTTAACCGGTAAAAAGCCTTCAAAACAAAACCGGTCACACGGAAGACCTGAAACGACTAGTGCCGGTACAAACGCGGTAGGACCGGGTAAACATTCCACTTCGATCTCGTTCTCGACACAGTGTTTCACCAGTAAAAACCCGGGGTCTGAAATGCCCGGTGTTCCGGCATCGGAGACCAGCCCGACCAAATTATGCTCCTGAATCAAATCAATAAAATGTTCCAACTGCCTGTGTTCGTTGAATTTGTGGTACGAAACCATCTTGTTTTTCAGTCCCAGCAAGGATAGCAACTTTCCGGTATGCCTGGTATCTTCGGCCAACAGGACATCTGCATTTGCAAGAGCCTCCCTTACACGCGGAGATACATCATCCAGATTTCCGATTGGGGTTGGTATGAGAAGAAGTTTTGGCAAATGATCGGTTTTTGAGTTTGGTAAAAGTAACGAAACTATGTTGAGATCTCTTGGAAAAATACACTGCAACTATTTGCTTTTACGCTAAATTAGCCTAGGTTACCTGTCTCAAATGAGGTTCATTTTTCGTCACATTCTACTTGCCTTTTTATGCCTTCTGTGTGTACACGGACTATACGCTCAAGAATCAGGCAGTGAATCAAATCCGTGCATCGAAACCATGAGTGCCGAACAACGAAATCTGCTGCCTTCCGTGGAGGAAGGAAAAATCATTTTCAACACGACAAGCGGCTGTCTTAATTATTATCAAAACAAAAGGTGGCGCGTGTTTTGTGAAGAAAAAAAGAACGTCGATCAGAATGTTGTTTACGATGAAAAAACAGGCAGGTTAAAATACATGATGAACGGCCAGTGGTACGAATTTGACATCGTTGGAACACCTGTTCAGACTACAACGGCAGAGGAAAAACCCGAAACTGACGAATCGACAAATACCGTTGCTGATTCCAGGATTACGGACGAATGTCAGACCAAACCGACTAGGGCATATGCAGGCCGGGATTTGGTCGGATTTGACAGAGTCGAACTGGAAGGAAATGAACCACTCAATGGAAAAGCATTTTGGCAAATTCTTAAGGGAGAAGGCGGACAATTTGTGGACTCCACGGTACCCAACACCACATTTGCCGGAATACAGGGCACAACCTACGTGCTCAGGTATAATATCTATACCAAGTGTGACACCTTCTTCGACGAGGCGTTAATAAGGATACGGCCACCCTGTGATCCTGAACCTTCCATTTCCTTTGCCGGAATTGATCAGCTAAATGTCACGGAAGCATACCTGTCCGCGAATAACCCGAAATCCGGAAAAGGTTCATGGATTATTGTAAGTGGCCTGGGAGGAAAATTTGACAACCCAATCAACCCCAGAACCAGATTTACCGGCCGCGAGGGTGAGACCTACATCCTGAGATGGCTGATTCGAAATGAATGCGGAGTGACCCAGGACGACGTCATCATCAAAATAAAACCTGCCTGTTCGCCCGTTCCCGATGTGGCTTATGCAGGAGAAAATCAGATCGACGTGGAAAACTGCATGCTTGTCTCGAACAACCCCAAAAAAGGAACCGGAAAATGGTCCATCACTGAAGGTGGAAAGGGCCGATTTGAACAAGTGGACAGTACTCATACCCGTTTTATCGGGATGCCGGGAAAAAAATATGTGCTGAGGTGGACCGTTTCAACCAAGTGCGGAAGCAATACGGACGAGGTGGAAGTGAAATTTTCGGCCAGTTGCCCCGATGAGTTTTACGATACAAGAGACGGAACAAAATACCACGGCATACGTCTTGCAGGGGAATGCTGGATGAAAGAAAACCTGAGATACCGTCCGGAAGAACTGAAAAATTACTGCTACGACGAACTCAACTACTACTGCAATGAATATGGAGGCCTTTATCCGTGGGAGACAGCCATGAATCACGAAAACAAGGAGTCGAGTCGCGGATTGTGTCCAAAAGGCTGGCACGTGCCGAGCGATGCGGAATGGCAACACCTTATTGATTCATCGACATACGCACCAAAAGAGCTGCTGATGGGGGGGTTGACTGATTTTGATGTGCCAATGGGTGGATCCAGGTATTCGAACGGAAAGTATTTCAACAGAGGCGAGTACGCCTATTACTGGAGTTCATCGTCGGGTAAGAATGAAAATACCGCATGGAATCGCTATTTCCCCAACAAGAGCAATACCCCGGACCACCACGCGACAAACATCACGCACAGTTTTTCCGTGAGATGTGTAAAAGACGATGATTAATCCTGGTCGTAATCAACCAGTACCTTTTCGGAAGTTGGATGAGCCTGGCAGGTGAGTATATACCCGTCTTCGACTTCCTTGTCGGTAAGCGAATAATTCAGGGCCATCATGGCCGTTCCTTCCACCAGTTTTGCCCTGCAGGTGCAGCAAACAGCTCCCTTGCATGAAAAAGGAACGTCAGCCCCGGCGTCCATTGCCGCATCCAAAATACTTGACCCCTTTGACGACAAATTAAATATGTGCTCTTCACCGTCAATCATCACGGTTACTTCACTTTCGAGTGAAGGAATGGATGTCTTGTGATCTGCCGCCTCTACAGGAGTATTGAAAAGTTCAAAATGAATCTGAGATTTGTCAACCTTATTCGACTCCAGTTTTTCCTTAACCGAGAAAATCATCTCTTCGGGTCCACACAAAAAATACTCGTCAGCACTGTACATAGCCGAATTAAGTGCAGAAAATTCATCGCATTTATCGGCCGAGATTCTTCCGTCAAAGGTCCCTTGTCCGGAAACTTTACTATAGATAAGATGAACAATCAATCTGCCGGAAAATTCAGATACCAAATTCTCCAGTTCATCCTTAAATATGACTGAATCCGGATTTCTGTTTCCGTAATACAAGGTAAATGTGCTCTCCTTTTCAATTGTCAGCGTGGACTTCAGGATTGACATAATGGGAGTGATACCGCTCCCGGCCGCAAAAGCGATGTAATTCTTTTTTTGACCTTCCTTTAATTCGGTGAAGAATTTCCCTTCCGGAGGCATTACTTCCAGAATATCCCCTACACTCAGGTACTCATTTGCAAACGATGAAAAGAGACCTCCCTGCACTGTTTTGATCGCGATTCTCCAGTCTTCGTCGTGGTGAGGGCTGCTGCACAGGGAATACGACCTGCGAACCTCTTCCCCATCCAGTTTCTTTTTGATGGTCAGGTACTGACCCTGGGTGTAAGAAAACAACTTTTTCAGTTGATTCGGAACATCAAGCGCGATGGAAACGGTATCTGCTGTTTCTTTTTTTACTTCTTTGATCCTGATTGTGTGAAAGTCTGCCATGGTGCTTGTAACTAGTCGGCCNNCCATCCAACTCCTTCTCTCACGGCAAGATTAAAAATCCTTCATTGCTCCACAACCTTATTTTGGCTAAAATTGCACTATCAGGAAACAAAGAAAAAATGAGTTCAGACACAATTCAGTTTAAAATAAAAGATC
Organism: Flavobacteriales bacterium; assembly: GCA_003487525.1. GTDB lineage: Bacteria > Bacteroidota > Bacteroidia > Flavobacteriales_E > Vicingaceae > UBA11591. Next base: position 8,143 of record DNDT01000206.1, on the reverse strand, counting down.
ATTTGGCCATCATTCACTTGAACAGGCCCGATGTTCTGAATAGTTTCAACAGGGAGATGGCTCTTGCCCTGCAGGAAACCCTTCAATCTTGCGATGAAAACGAAGACATCCGGGCGATCTACCTCACCGGAAACGGAAGGGCTTTCTGTGCCGGACAGGATCTGGAGGAAGTGGTTTCAGAAGATGGGCCGGACCTCACTACCATTGTGGCAGAACATTACAATCCTGTCATTACACAAATCCGGAGCATCGAAAAGCCGGTAATTTGTTTTGTAAATGGCGTTGCAGCCGGTGCAGGGGCGAATATTGCACTTGCTTGCGATGTGGTTTTCGCTTCGGAAAATGCGTCCTTTATTCAGGCTTTCAGCAAAATTGGACTGATTCCGGACAGTGGTGGCACCTACACCCTGCCAAGATTGATAGGATGGCAAAAAGCTTCTGCTCTAATGATGCTCGGTGATAAGATATCGGCAGGTGAAGCAGAGCGAATGGGAATGATTTACAAGGTTGTTTCTGCATCGGAAAACGGGGATGTAAATGAGGCCGTCGCCAGCGCCATGAAATTATCTGAAATGCCAACCGTTGGATTGGGACTTACAAAAAGGGCCTTAAACTCGTCCTTTACAAATTCGATGGGAGAACAACTCATGGTCGAAGAAAAACTTCAAACACTTGCAGGCTCGACAGCAGACTACGAAGAAGGTGTGAATGCCTTCCTGCAGAAACGCAAACCCGAATTCAAAGGCAGGTAACATGAAAATGACAATAGGTGTGTTGGGTGCGGGATCGATGGGCAGCGGCATTGCCCAGGTTGCCGCGAGCAATGGCCACAAGGTATTGATTTACGAAAACAACGAATCCGCCGCTCAAAAGGCAAAAGCCGGACTGGAAAAAATATTGGGCCGGCTGGTCGAAAAAACCAACATAAGCGAGGCTGAAAAATCCGAAATTATTGCCCGCATCAAGTACGTCAGCGGTTTGAATGAAATGGCGGAATGCGGACTGATCATAGAAGCCATCATTGAAAACCTCGATGTCAAGAAAACGGTTTTTTCCACCCTCGAGGAAATCGTCGGTGACTCCTGTATTCTTGCATCAAACACGTCGTCGCTATCGATTGCCTCCATTGGATCGGCTTGTAAAAAAGCGGAAAGAGTGGTCGGAATACACTTTTTCAACCCTGCACCACTTATGCCGCTGGTGGAAATAATTCCGTCCCTGAACACATCTGGCGAAGTCTTGGAAAATGCCAGAGTCATCATTGATTCATGGGGTAAAAAAACGGTCGTGGTCAAAGACACACCCGGCTTCATCGTGAACAGGCTGGCGCGTCCCTTTTACGGGGAGGCCATCAGAATCTACGAAGAAGGGTTGGCCGATATGCCCACCATCGATCAGGCTATGAAAGACAAGGGGTTTAAAATGGGTCCCTTTGAGCTGATGGATTACATCGGTAACGACATCAACTACACCGTAACCGAAACCGTTTTTAGGGAATTCTTTTACGACCCCAGGTACAAACCTTCGTTCACCCAGAAACGGATGATGGAATCCGGAAGGCTTGGGCGCAAAAGCGGAAAGGGATATTACGATTACAGTGAGAACGCCGTCAATCCCAAACCCCTGGAAGACGAAGGCCTGAAAAAAATGATTTTCGACCGGATTATCTGCCTGTTAATCAATGAAGCAGCCGATGCCCTTTACCTGAACATCGCATCGAAAGAAGACCTGGAAACAGCCATGATCAAGGGAGTCAATTACCCGAAAGGATTGCTTGCCTGGGCGGATGAATTGGGAGTTTCACATGTTTACAGTACGCTGAAGAACTTGCAGGAAGGTTATGGAGAAGACAGATACCGCCCAAGTATTTTGCTGAAAAAAATGGCTGATCAGGGAAGTGCTTTTTACAATTAATTCGCTTTTTATCCGAGATGTGCACCATTCTGTTTTCGTGGAAAAAAATACCGGGTTACCGTCTTGTTCTCATTGCAAACCGCGATGAATTTTATGAACGACCCACTGCCCTGGCTCATTGGTGGGATGATTACCCGAATATATTGGCAGGAAGAGATTTACAGGCAGGCGGTACGTGGATGGGAATAAGCAAAAATGGCCGGTTCGCAGCCATTACCAACTTTAGAAAATTTCCCCTGGAAGGGCCATTTGAAACTTCGCGCGGCGATTTGGTAAAGGACTTCCTCTCTTCTGATGAGAGCCCTGCTTCGTATCTCGATAAACTGAACCGGATTGGAAAAGGTTTCGAAGGGTACAACCTGATTTTTGGCGACACGAAAGAACTCTTTTATCACAGCAATAAAGGACCGTCAACCGGTATCGAACCAAATACATACGGGCTAAGCAACCATTTGCTGGATACTCCATGGCCGAAAATCAACAAGGGGAAATTCTTATTCAACAGGTGCATTGAAGTCGGAGATTTGGACAAAGAAACCTTTTTTGACATCCTCTCGAACCAGGAGAAAGCACCTGACAGTGAGCTGCCTGAAACAGGAGTTGGTCTCGAAAAAGAACGCATGCTGTCGCCTATTTTCATCAAGAGCGAAAACTACGGCACACGGATTTCAAGCGTACTTACGGTGAGCGAAAATGGAGAGGTAAATTTTTACGAGCGCTCATTTGTTCCGGAAAAGGAATCTGATTTTAGTTTTAAAATACCTTAATCATTCAGTCGAATAAGCTATTTTTAAAAATTAACCAGCAGCTGAGATATACAAACGTGTTTTTGAAAAGATCATCGGTTATCGTTTTTCTGCTGATACAGGTAAGTGTATTTTCCACGAACCTGACACCCCTTGATTTCAGGCTCAGCTTTCAGAAAGCAATTGAAAATGAAGGGCTTTGCGTGAAATTCATCGGTGAACTGGAAACAATAAAAAACGATGCATATGTGTATCGCGCTTACCGGGCGGTTGCGGTTATGTCCCTGTCCAAATTCACCACCTCTCCGGCAGAAAAGCTGTACTATTTTTACAAGGGAAAGTCAGAACTGGAACTGGCCATTAAAAACACTCCGGACAACGCAGAACTTCGGTTTTTGCGCCTTGCCGCACAAGATTTCATACCCGGCTTTTTGCTATACGACAATCAGGAGGAGGATCTGGCATTTCTGTTGCGAAATCTTGATAAAATTGACGAAACTTTTTACGTGAGGGAAGTAAAAAACTACCTTGTTCACATGGGCCACATCAAAAAGAACAATCAGCTCAGTATGAGGTAAGATTCTTGGGTTGTTAACCCTTAATGGCCTTCATCAAAAACTTCTTCATCGGCTTGGCAGCCTCGTAATACGCATAAATCCTGTTTATTAAACCTTTGGACAAGACCACCTCAGGTTCCATTTGACCGAAATAATAAAGTTGCTTGTTATACAGCAAAGGCTGGGCGACTGCAGCATCCTTGAATTCTTTGGGGATAATCTTGTTTTTTTCGCCCCTGACCTCCCCGTACATTTCAATAAATTTTTTATCCTTTATCAGCGTATTGAATTCATCGTTGTGAGCCACAATGTACGAGCGTATGTTGAACAAGTCGTTCTTTTCAGGCATGTAAACCCCACCGTAAACCCTCACGTGCTCGGGTCCAAGTTCCAGGTACATCCCCGGTGTAAGCATGTCCTTTCTGCCACCGGGAGAAACAATGGCCGAAACCTGTATTTTATAGGGTGTTTTGTCTTTTGAAAAACGAATGTCCCTGTAAATTCGAAAGATGGCATCCTTTGCTTCGATTTGAACCGTCGGATCATCTTTTTTAACCTTGTCGATCAGGTCGGTAATAAAAATTTCGAAGGGTTTTTTTACAATCGTATCGTATCTTTTTTTATTTGCTGTGAACCATTCCCTGTTATTATTTGCAGCAAGGTCCTTGAAAAACTGAAGAAAATCCGGATCAAAATGTGGCATGGTGGTTTTGGTTTAGGGATTTAAAAGTATGAATTTTAGACCGAGTTTGAATTACATTGGAATGATCAATCCAATTGTGTACCGCTATTCTTTTTTCTGACGTCAAATAATCCTAATTTCACAAAAAATCAAACCTATGAAGAAAGTATATTACTCAATAATCGCATTAACCAGTGTTGTTTTTCTCGCCTGCGGCGGCGGAGATCACAGTACGGAAGCAACCGAAGAAAACCACGAAGGACATGATCATGCCGCAATGGAAGAAAGCACCGAATTGGCTCTGCCTGTAGTTCCTGAAGGTGCATCCGTGCATTTCGGAAATTTAAATGACGGCGACAAAGTGACAAGTCCCTTTACGGTGAACATGGTTGCCGAAGGCATTACCGTGCACCCGGCAGGAGAATTGATGGAAGGCACAGGTCATCACCACATCATTGTCGACGGAACATCAGGTGCGCTTGGAGAAGTCGTACCTGCTGATGAAACCCATATTCATTTCGGTGGTGGTCAGACGGAGACAGAACTCAACCTGGCACCTGGCGCGCATACCCTAACCCTGCAATTCGCAGATGGATTGCACAGATCTTACGGAGAGGCATTAAGTGCTACCATCAATATCGAGGTTGAGGCTGCTGAATAAATTTCCGAATCTGATTTTTATTCTGATTCTGTTTTTTCCCTTATCCGGAATTTCTCAGGAATCGATTGCGGACAGAAAAGAAATTCATTTGCTGATGGACAGCTGGCACAATGCAGCTGCCACGGCAGATGAAGACGTCTTTTTTGGTTCCATGACGGAAAACTGTATCTACCTGGGTACGGATGAGACCGAAAAGTGGACAAGAGAAGAACTCAGAGAGTGGTCGAAAGAATATTTTGACCGTGAAAGTGCCTGGGCCTTTACAGCCCATGATCGCGAAATCTATTTTTCAGAGGACGGAAATACAGCCTGGTTTGACGAAAAACTTGACACCTGGATGGGCATCTGCAGAGGTTCAGGGGTATTGACCAGAACTATCGAAGGATGGAAACTATGCCATTACAACCTGGCGCTTACCGTTCCGAATGATCGGATAAAGGGAATAATTGAACTCATTAAAGGCAGTTGATTGTTCTTCTTGCAACCTGGTTCACACGCTTTTGAATCCCGGCAAAATTATTTGCGATCGGCGTAGTGTGTTTTGATGGGGTGGTCAATTATTGCTGAAACCTGATCCCGTAATTTCAGGAAATCATCCCCTTTCATTCCTTTGGTATATACCGGCTCGTTTACAACCACATGCGCAATGCCCGGTTTTCCTCTTCTTCGCAGGAAGGCACCAATTTGGAGCAGTTTATAGATATTTATAAAAGACACCGGTACGATGGGTACCTGCTCCTTAATTGCCAGTTTGAAAGGTCCGTTTTTAAAAGGCATCAGGTCGGGTGCATTGTCCGGAATTGTTCCTTCCGGGAAAATCACGACAGAACTTCCTTTTTTCATCTCCTCGGCAGATCTGTTCAGGGCCCTCATACCATCCATGGCGCTGTCCCTGTTCACCAGAATATTCATCTTCCGAAAAAAGATCGCGAAAAAACGATCTGTCTCAAGTTCCCTCTTTCCGATAAAAATAAAATAGGAAGGAAACACCCGGTAAAGAATCAGAATATCGAGATACGAAGTGTGATTCGGACAAATAATAAATGGTTCGTTGGGCAAGGGCGCCTTGTATTTAATCCTAGGGCGAACACCGATCAGGGCTAAAATAAGTCCCGCATGGAACCGAATAACCACAAAGCCGGTTTTGAGTCCTTTGTCACTGTTGAGTAAAATGAAATATATCGGATAGAACAATAACAACGTCAGCACCAAGATGATGACTGCATAGACTTTCCATAATACCGAGATCACCTGGAGAATTGTCCTCACAAAAGCTTTGTTTGTAAATTGGGAGACGACTAATAAGCCCGGTCAAAAGTACAAATTTTTCTTACTTTTGGCGGCTGTGGCAAGAATACTGACAGGTATACAAAGTACGGGGGACGGCGCTCCTCACTTGGGGAATATTTTGGGTGCGATTAAACCCGGAATTGAACTTTCAAAAAAGCCGGAAAATGAATCCTTTTTTTTCATTGCGGATCTGCATTCGCTCACTACAGTGAAAGATCCCGAGATTCGAAAGAGAAATACATATGCCGTGGCAGCTACCTGGCTCGCCATGGGATTCGATATCGAAAACAACGTGTTTTACCGCCAGTCCGATGTGACGGAAGTATGTGAATTGACATGGATTCTGAACTGTTTCACTCCGTATCCAATGCTCGCCAATGCGCACAGTTTCAAGGATAAATCGGATAATCTCGGAGAAGTAAATGCCGGATTGTTTGATTACCCGGTTCTCATGGCAAGTGATATCCTGCTTTATGACGCGGATTTTGTTCCGGTTGGAAAAGATCAAAAACAGCATCTTGAAATCACCCGGGATTTAGCCAGCTCATTTAACCACCAGTTTGGAGAAACCTTTGTGGTGCCCGATGTGATTATCGACGAAAAAGTGATGACCATACCCGGAACCGACGGTCGAAAGATGAGCAAGTCGTATCACAATACCATTGACATCTTTCTTCCCGAAAAGGAATTAAAAAAGGTCATCATGAGCAACATCATTACCGATGCAAAAAGCCTTGAAGAACCGAAAGACCCGGAAACGTGCAACGTTTTCGCCCTTTACAAATTATTGGGGAACGACAGTCAGGTCGAGCAGATGAGGAAAAATTACCTGGGTGGAAATTACGGTTACGGACATGCAAAGAAAGAATTGCTGGAACTGATACTGGATGGGTATGCTACCGAGCGCGATGCCTATACCAGATATATGTCTGATACAAACAGCCTTGAAAAGGACTTGTTGGTCGGTGCCGAAAAAGCCAAAAACGTAGCCAGGGAAGTACTCGGGAGGGTTCGAAGCAAACTGGGTTTCCGCGTTTAATGATTCGCGTTATCGTATTTGCTCTTGTACTTGTGGTATAAGGCCTTTTGGTGATTATCCAAATCGATTTTCCGGCCTCTGATCCAGGCAATTTCAACGTTGTTTGTCATCACGTCGAGGGCATCGCCAGTCGAAATAAACAGTGTCGCATCTTTCCCTGCCTCGATGGAACCTGCAGTTGCGTCAATGCCGAGAATTTTCGCGGAGTTTAAGGTAATGCACTGCACCGCTTTCTCTCCCGTCAATCCATATGTACGCGATGTACCGGCCCAGAAAGGCAGATTTCTCGTATTCATGGGTTCCATGCTTCCTTCGTTGTCCATGCAAAACAAGATTCCGGCCTGATCAAGCAGCGAAGCCAATTTATAGGGAAGGTCTATGTCCTCGTCACTTCTGTGCGGTAAATTGTGCGAACGAGTCAGGATTACCGGAACCTGGTGATCCACAAAAAACTCGGGGATTCTCCATGCGTCATAACCCCCGACGATTACCATGTTGGAAAGTCCAAGGTCTCTTTTGAAATAAATGGCTTCACTCAATTCACGCATGTGGTTGGCGTGAATGTACACGCGCTTATTGCCCTGAAAGACACCCCGCATAGCTTCGAACCTCAGGTTTCGCTCGTAGTTATAAGTCGAATTCAGATAGGCCTTTGCATCTTTAAAAAAGTTCTCAATCTGACTTATTTGGGCATTGCGTTGTTGGTCAATGTTTAGGCTGTCTTTTTTACTCCTTTTGTCATTTGGATTTTTTACCCAGTACCTCGGCCAATTGAGGTGTATGCCATCGTCTTCCCTATAGAGTGCCTCTTCCCAATTCCAGCCATCCAGTTCAACCACCGAAGAAGAACCGCTGATTGTGCCGCCACTGGGCGTGACCTGAGCAAATAGAATACCATTGGTTCTTACCGTCGGGCTTATTTTTGAATCGGTGTTATAGGCGATAATGCTTCGGGCGTTGGGATTCATCGCACCGGTCTCATTGTAGTCATGACTTGCCCGTACCTGTTGTATTTCATTCAGACCAAGGCTTGTATTTACAGCGATAAATCCGGGGTACAGATGCTTTCCTTCCGCGTTAATTACGGTATCGTATTTTAAATCTGCCGCTTTGACAACATTGGCGTTAAATACCTCAGCGATTTTGCCGTTTTTTATTCCGACCAAAGACTTGGGTAAAACCTTCCCATTACCCAGATGTGCCGTCGCATTAACGATAAGGATGCTCTTTTTTTGCTCCGGAGCCATGGTAGCC